>NZ_JBHYZV010000027.1:0-91650 GCF_042753905.1 Streptomyces sp. NPDC059248
GGCGAGGTCCCAGCCGGGGTCGGCTGATTCCCCTGCGGTGGGGGGCCCCGGGCCCCCCCCCCCCCCCCCCCGCCCCCCCGACCCCCGCCGGTGCCCGCCCCCCCCGGCCCGGGGGGCCGGCCGGGCCCCCCCCCCCCCCCCCGGGCCGCGGGCCGCGCCCCGGGCGGGGGAACCCCCACCCACCCCCGGGCGCGCCCGTCTTCCCTCATCCCAGGGTGGGACGGTGAGCACGTCCTAGGGTGGGACGGTGAGCACGCACGCCGAAGCCGCCGCCGTCCCCCCGCCCCCGGAGGGCGCCCTTCCGCCCGTCCGGGTCCTCGTCGCCGACGACGAGGCGATGATCCGCGCGGGGGTACGGGCCGTACTCGCGGCCGACCCCGGGATCGAGGTCGTGGCCGAGGCCGCGGACGGCAGGACCGCCGTCGAACCGGCCCTGCGCCACCGGCCCGACGTGGCGCTCCTCGACATCCGGATGCCCGGGATCGACGGCCTCCGCGCGGCGGAGGAGCTGCGCCGGGCCGCGCCGGACGTGGCGCTCATCGTCCTGACCACCTTCTCCGAGGACGAGTACATCGCCCGCGCCCTCGCGGCGGGGGCCGGCGGCTTCCTGCTGAAGTCGGGTGACCCCCGGGAGCTGCTCACCGGGGTACGGGCGGTCGCCGACGGCGCGGCGTTCCTCTCCCCCGCCGTCGCCCGGCGCGTCATCGACCGGCTCGGCGGCGACAGGATGTCCCGCGCCGCCGAGGCCCGCCGCCGTCTGGCGCCGCTGACGCCGCGGGAGAGCCAGGTGGTCGCCCTGGTCGGCGCCGGAATGTCCAACGGCGAGATCGCGGCACGCCTCCATGTCGTGGAGGGCACGGTGAAGACGCACGTCAGCGCCGTGCTGGCCCGGCTGGGCCTGCGGAACCGGGTAGAGCTCGCGATCCTGTCCCACGACGCGGCGCCGCCCGCCGACGGCCCCGGGGTTCCAGGGCCCTGACAGGGCCCTGAGCCGCGGGCGCTTCCCCCGGGGACCCCGGGGACCCCGGGGACCCCGGGGACGCGCTACGGCAGAGTGGCGGCATGCGCCCCCGTCGTCGTACCGTCACCGATCTCGCCCTCTGGGCGCTCGTCGCCGCACCGCTCCTGGTCAACGGAGAGCGCGTCGGCGGCACCGCGGGCTGGGTCCGGCCGTGGACGGAGAGCTGGGCGGGCACGGGGTGGGCCACCGCCGCCGGGGTCGCCGTGCTGGGCGCCGCGGTCGCCGTCGGGCGGCGGCTGCCCCTCGTCCCCCTCGGTACGGCGCTGGCCCTCAGCGCCCTCCACAGCACCCAGCTGATCACCCCCCAGTACAGCGTCGCGCTCGCCGTCTTCGCCTATCTGACGGGCCGCCGCTCGCCCCGGGCGCGCCCCGCGCTCGACGTCGTCGCCGCCGTCGCGGCGCTGGGCCTGGTGGCGACCCTGGCGCTCGGCGAGGAGTTGTGGACCTGGTTCGTCCTGGTCGCGGCGCTGCTGCTGGCTGTCGTGGTGCCCTGGCTGGTGGGCCGGTACGTACGGCAGTACGCGGAGCTGATCCGCGCGGGCTGGCGGCTAGCGGACCGGCTGGAGCGGGAGCAGCGGGCCGCGGCCGACCGGGCGCGGCTGCGGGAACGGTCCCGGATCGCCGGGGACATGCACGACTCCCTGGGCCACGATCTGTCGCTGATCGCCCTGCGCGCGGCGGCGCTGGAGGTCGACCGGGGGCTCGGCGACTCCCAGCGCGCGGCGGCCCGGGAGCTGCGGCTCGCGGCGGCCGGCGCCACGGAGCGGCTGCGGGAGGTCGTCGGGGTGCTGCGGGAGGACGCGGAGGCCGCGCCGACGGCGCCCCGCGACGAGACGGTGCGGGCCCTGGTGGAGCGGGCCCGTGGTTCGGGTCTCGCGGTACGCCTCCACGAGGCCGGCGCCCCGGGCTCGGAGCCGCTGCCGGAGATGACGGACCGGGCGGTGCACCGGGTCGTCCAGGAGGCGCTCACCAACGCGGCGAAGCACGCGCCGGGGGCGGAGATCACCGTACGGGTGGTCCGGGACCGCGACACCGTGGCGGTGACCGTCACCAACGGCCCCGCGCCCGACCCCACCACCACCGCGGCTCCCGGCGGCGGCACGGGCCTCGTCGGCCTCCATGAACGCGTCCGGCTCGCGGGCGGCACCCTCGCACACGGCCCGGCGGACGGCGGCGGCTTCACGGTCGGCGCCCGGCTGCCCGTGACGGCCGGGGCGCCGGCCCCCGCACCGGAGGCGGCGCCCGCGCCGACGTCCGCCCGGGAGCTGGATCTCGCCCGGCGGCGGGTCCGGCGGGGCCTGCGTCAGGCGATCGTGGTCCCGGCGGCGATCGGCACCGTACTGGCGCTCCTGATGCTCGGCTTCGAGCAGTACACCCGGATCCAGTCGACGGTGCACCGCGCCGACTACGACGCGATCCGGGTCGGCGACGCCCGCTCCGACGTGCTGGACCGCCTCCCCGGCCACCGGCTGCCCGGCAGACCCGCGGGGGTCGAACCGGAGCCGCCGGGCACGGACGGCTGTGTGTACCACCGCGCGGACATCCTGAGCGACACCCCCGCGTACCGCTTCTGCTTCACGGCGGACCGGCTCTCCTCCAAAGCCGTCGTCACCGATGTGCCGAACGAGGAGTTCCGGCACACCGACGCGAACTAAGTCGTCGAGGGCACGCCCCCGGGGAGACAGACCAGGCCCAGGTCCGCCGATGCCGCGAGCAGGGGGTGCGCCGGGAGGACGCGGACCGTGTAGCCGAAGGGGCCCGTACGGTCGAGCGGCAGCTCGCCCTCGTAGACGACCCGGCCCTCCAGGTCCGGGCCGCCCGCCGGTTTCAGCGGGAACAGACGGGCGTCGGCGATGGCGTCGTCCGGGTCGACCCGGCCCGCGACGGCCTGGACCTCCACATCGTCCGGGGTCAGTTCGCCCAGCGCCACCCGGGCCCGCAGGGCGAGGGCGGCGCCCAGTTCGGCGGTCCCGGCGGGGGCGTGCTCGACGGCCTCCACATGGTCGACGGCGACCTTCGGCCAGCCGCCCCTGACCCGGGCCTTCCAGTCGGCCAGCTCGCCCGCGGTACCGGCGTCCAGTGCCCGGTGGGCGTGGGCCGCGGGGGCGTAGAGCCGCTCCACGTACTCCCGGACCATCCGTCCGGCCAGCACCTTGGGGCCGAGCGTGGCCAGGGTGCGGCGGACCATCTCGATCCAGCGGCGGGGCAGTCCGTCGGGCGCCCGGTCGTAGAAGCGGGGCGCGACGCGGTTCTCGATCAGCTCGTAGAGCGCCGTGGCCTCCAGGTCGTCCCGCCGGTCCTCGTCCATGGCGGGTCCGTCGGCGGTCGGGATGGCCCAGCCGAAGTCGGGCTCGTACCACTCGTCCCACCAGCCGTCGAGCACGGAGAGGTTGAGGCCGCCGTTGAGGGCGGACTTCATCCCGCTGGTGCCGCAGGCCTCCAGCGGGCGGAGGGGGTTGTTGAGCCAGACGTCGCAGCCGGGGTACAGCTTCTGCGCCATCGCCATGCCGTAGTCGGGGAGGAAGACGATCCGGTGCCGTACCCGCGGGTCGTCGGCGAACCTGACCAGCTCCTGCACCAGCCGTTTCCCGCCGTCGTCCGCGGGGTGGGCCTTGCCCGCGACGACGATCTGGACGGGGCGTTCGGGGTGCAGCAGGAGGGCCCGCAGCCGTTCGCGGTCGCGCAGCATCAGGGTGAGTCGTTTGTACGAGGGCACCCGGCGGGCGAACCCGATGGTGAGGACGTCGGGGTCGAGGACGCCGTCGATCCAGCCCAGCTCGGCAGCCCCGGCGCCGCGCTGCCGCCAGGAGGCCCGCAGCCGGTGCCGTACCTCCGTCACCAGCTGGTCGCGGAGTTCGCGGCGGAGTTCCCAGATATCGGTGTCGGGGATGTCGCCGATCGCGGTCCACGGATCGGAGCCGCCCGCGGCGAGGGCGTCCTCGGCTCGTCCGGCGCCGATCCGGCGGGCGCCGAGCCGGAAGACCTCGGGGGCCACCCAGGTGGGGGCGTGGACGCCGTTGGTGACGGAGGTGATCGGCACCTCGTCGGCGTCGAAGCCGGGCCAGAGACCGGCGAACATCCCGCGGCTGACGGCGCCGTGGAGGGTGGAGACGCCGTTGGCGCGCTGGGCGAGCCGCAGTCCCATGACGGCCATATTGAAGACCTGGGGGTCGCCGCCGGGGTAGGTCTCGGTGCCCAGCCGCAGGATCCGGTCGACGGGGACGCCGGGCAGGGCGCCCCGGTCGCCGAGGTGCCGGGCGACCAGCTCGCGGTCGAAGCGGTCGATCCCGGCGGGGACGGGGGTGTGGGTGGTGAAGACGGTGCCCGCGCGGACGGCTTCCAGCGCCGCGTCGAAGCCGAGTCCTTCCTCGCCCAGTTCGCGGATCCGTTCCAGACCGAGGAACCCGGCATGGCCCTCGTTGGTGTGGAAGACCTCGGGCGCGGGGTGGCCGCCGAGCCGGCAGTACGTCCGGACGGCGCGGACGCCGCCGATGCCGAGCAGCATCTCCTGCAGCAGCCGGTGCTCGCTGCCGCCGCCGTAGAGACGGTCGGTGACGTCGCGTTCGCCGGGGCCGTTCTCCTCTACGTCGGAGTCGAGCATCAGCAGCGGTACCCGGCCGACCCGGGCGACCCACACATGGGCGCGCAGGGACCGGCCAGCGGGGAGGGCGACGGCGATCTGCGTGGGGCTCCCGTCGTGCTCCCGCAGCAGGGCGACGGGCAGCTCGTTGGGGTCGAGCACGGGGTAGTGCTCCTGCTGCCAGCCCTCGCGGGACAGCGACTGCCGGAAGTACCCGTGCCGGTAGAGGAGCCCGACCCCGATCAGGGGCGCGCCGAGGTCGCTGGCGGCCTTGAGATGGTCGCCCGCGAGGATCCCGAGCCCGCCGGAGTACTGCGGAAGGGCCGCGGTGACACCGAACTCGGGCGAGAAGTAGGCGACGGCGGCCGGGAACTCGGCGGCGCGGGCGCTGGTCTGGTACCAGCGGCGCCCGTGCAGATAGTCGTCGAGATCGTCGGCCGCGGCGGTCAGCCGACGCAGAAAGCGCCGGTCACCGGCGAGCTCCGCGAGCCGTCCCGCGGACACGGACCCGAGCAGCCGTACGGGATCCCCACCGGCGGCACGCCAGCCGTCGGGATCGACGGCCTGGAAGAGTTCCCGGGTCTCGGTATGCCACGACCAGCGCAGATTGCGCGCGAGATCGCTGAGTGGACGGAGGTTTTCGGGCAGGACGGGACGCACGGTGAACCGACGGATGGCCTTCACGCCCCCACCTTGACAGGACGCCCTCCCCTGCGCCGGTATGCCGCGCGGAGGCGGCCCGGCGTCTGCCTGGTTCGGTGGAATCTCCTCCTCCGCCCCACCAACGCCTCGCCGCTCCGCGCTCACATCCTCGCCTGGTGCTGTCACGGTTGATCTGCCCCAGGGCGGTCGAGGAGTCCGTAGCGCGGACATGGACCCGGATGGTTTCCCATGCCTTCCATTTGACGACCCGATCGCCGTCGCAACTGAAGGCCGCCGCACCGGGTGACCCGGAAGGCGCGGGCCGAAGGCACGCCCATCCCTTCCAGGCCCCCGGTAATCGAAGGGTCGGGCCGGGACCGGATCGACGCGCCGTTCGGGAACCGGCAGACGCTCTGCCGTCCCGTCCGGAGAACGCCGCCCCGGTCCCGGGGGCCCTCGGGTCAGCCCAGTGCCGGGGGTCTGCCCGGGGTGTACGGGGAGCCCAGGTTCACCGTTGTCGGGTCGAAGGCGCCCTGGGCCGCGTAGCGGGCCGCTATGGCGGCGCGTTCCGTCGGGGGGATGACCTCGTCGATGTCCGTGAAGCCGTCGGGGGCGCGCTCGTGGGCGAGGTTGATGACGATCTCGGGGCCCATGTGGCGGTTGGCGTGCTGCAACTCCGTCATGGCGGGGCGGCGTTCGGCCTCGTAGGCGGCGAGGGCCTCCGTCGGGTCGCGGTGGACCGAGAGGGCTCGGGCCAGGGCGCGGGCGTCGACGATCGACTGGGTGGCGCCGTTGGAGCCCGCGGGGTACATCGCGTGGGCCGCGTCCCCGACGAGGGTCGTTCGGCCGTGGGACCAGCGCTCCAGCGGCTCCCGGTCCACCATCGGGTACGCGTACGCCTCTTCGGCCGCCCCCACCACCCGTTCGACGGCGACCCCGTCGAACTCCCAGCCCGCGAACTGCCGGGCGCACCGCTCGACCGGGACCCGTCGGTCCCAGTCGCCGCGGTACGCGCCCGGGGACCCCGCGTCCGGTCCGGCCGCCGCGTCGCCGGGCACGGCGAGCGCCCAGTTCATCAGGGTCGTGCCGTCCTCGGGGTCGGGCTCGGCGATCGGGTAGACCACGGCCTTCTGCCGGTCGTCACCGGCGATGAACATGAACGTGCTGGCGTGCTTAGCGGGCACCCGCGACACCCCGCGCCAGATGACGAGGCCGTTCCACGGCGGCTCCCCCTCACCGGGGTTGAGCCCGGCGCGGACCGCGGAGCGGATGCCGTCGGCGCCGATGAGGACGTCGGGTTCGAGGGAGCCGCTGCCCCGGTGGACCCCGTCCCGGTGCCGGACCCGCACCCGGGGGCGCCCGTGCGGCTGCTGTTCGATCCCGGCGACCCGGACTCCGGGGACGACGGCGTCCGGGCCGAGCCGTTCGCGTACGGCGTCCGCGAGAACGGTCTGGAGGGCGCCACGGGCGATGGAGAGCTGCGGCCAGTGGTATCCGGCGGCGATTCCGCGCGGGTCGCGGGAGATCAGCCCGCCCCGCGCGTGGTAGTACCGCAGTTCGCGGGTGGGCAGTCCACGGCGCGACAGCTCGGCGAGGAGGCCGAGTTCGTCGAGTTCCCGTACAGCGTTCGGCAGGATGTTGAGCCCGGCGCCGACCGGGCGGATCTCCCGGGCCGCCTCGACGACCGTGACCTCGGTGAATCCGGCGCGATGGAGCGCGAGAGCCGTCGTCAGCCCGGCTATCCCCCCTCCGGCGATCATGAAATGGGTCATTGGTCCCTCACCGTCTCCCCGGCCTCTCCGCCGTCCGCGCGCTCGGCGCTCCCGCCACACCCGTAGCCCGTCCCGCAGGTGTCGTGCTCAGCACGGCCGTCGGCGCGCGCCGGTTCGACGGCACGGCGGACGAAGGTCTCGTTGCCACGGGTGAGATCGAGCACCGCGCGCAGCAGTTCGATGGGGGCGCCGCCGCTGCCCGTGTCGTACAGCCGCACTTCCTCCGCGTACGCCTTGCGCGCCACGGTGATGTGGCGGGCCCGGAACGCCTTGAGGATACGCAGCACCCGTACGAGTGAGTAACCGGAGTTCATCAGGTGGTCGGCGGGGCCCCGGCCGTCGGCCGCCTCCCAGCAGACGGCGGCGGAGAACTTGGAGACCGCGGAGACCCCGCCGCGGTGGTCCGCGTAGTGGGCGCGCCAGCCGGGGAGCGTGTAGCGGACGGACTCGGCGAGGAACGTCCCGTAGGAGCGGTCGCCGCGGTCGCACTGCCAGAGCGACATATCGACGAGCCAGAGGGGGACCTGGGCGGCGGCGGGGCCGAGGTAGTCGGCGCCGTCGACGTCGATCTCCTCGAAGTAGGGGCGGATGTCGGTGGCGAACACGACCGGCGGGACGTGGGCGACGGTGAAGTCGATGGAGTCCACCATCGCCGACACGTCGTCGGCTATCCGGTCGAGGACGGTGGCGAACGCGGGGTCGTACGGCTCGATCCGGGCCAGGTCGGCGCAGTGGCCCAGGGCGGAGACGAGACCGGGTATCACCATCCGGACGGCTTCCTGGAGGGCGAGTTCGGCGGTGGAGCCGGTATAGCTGCGGACCCGTTCACCCGGCGGGTTCCAGGTCGCGTAGTGGTGCACCGTGTCGCGGGGGACCATGGCGGTCATCCGGCCGAGCCGTTCGAGTACGGGGAGTACGGGCGGCACCGCGGCGACCGGCTGGACGCCGTGCCGTTTGAGGGAGCCGAGCAGGATGCCCAGGTCGCGCATGGCGGCGAGGGCGTCGGTGACGCCGTATCGGGCGACGTCTTCGGGCTCCGGCGTCAGCGACCGCAGGGTGGCGGTGAGCGCGGGGACGTCGGCGGCCGCGTTCATCGCGGGAACGCGGGCGAGCGGCCCGTCGGCGTCGAGCGGATCGGCCGCCCGGATCTCGGCGATCCGGAAGTACGGCTCGGTACGTGGCACCAGACCGGGTGCGACGAGGTCGTGCAAGGTCATCGGAGGCCCCCCTCGGACACATCGATGAGAAGAAAGGGTGCGGGTTCGGATGGGACGGTCGTGCCTCGGGCGGCCCCCCGCCGCCCACGGCGCCGGGCGCGCCGCACGCCTACCGCCGCGCGCCCGCGCCCTCACTCCGTGGCGCCGCGGTGCTCCTGACGGGCGGCCGCGGGGCCGGTTCCGGGTCCGGGTAAGGACCCGTGCCGGGGGGTGGTCGGGCCCCCGGGTGCGGTTTCCGGGCCGGTGACGGCACCGGTGGTGGCGGTGTCGGTACTGGCGGTGCCGGTGGTGGCGGTGCCGGTGGTGGCGGTGCCGGTGGTGGCGGTGCCGGTGGTGCCGGTGTTGACAGCGCCGGTGCCGGTGCCGGTGCCCGAACCGGTGGCGGGGGCGGGGGCGTCGGCGCTCCCGGCCGTCGCGTCGCCGCCGGCACGCGTCCCGGCGGTGGTGGGGGCGGAGAGGGCGGACGTCGGCGGCTCCTCGCGCGCCGGGCCGTTGGTCGCGGGCGGGGGTCCGGACGGCGTTCCGGGCCCAGGGGTTTGGGTACCCGCGGCCGCCGTGCGCAGTCGTACGGACAGGAGCGCGGCGAGCGCCGCGATCCCCGCGCCCGCGAGGAGCGCATTCCGGAAGCCTTCGGTCTGCGCGGACGCGCCGGAGCCGCCGTCGAGGCCCGCCGCGGCGATCGCGACCAGGACCGCGAGACCGAGTACCGAGCCGAACTGCTGGGCGGTGTTGACCAGTCCGGAGGCGAGCCCGGTCTCCTCGGGGGCCGCGTCCGCCGTGGCGGCCACATTGGTGGTGACCATGACCAGCGGCAGGGCCGCTCCGAGGACGAGGCTGGGGGCCAGCACCGTGGAGAAGAACGTGCCTTCGGAGCGCAGGGCCAGGGCCAGCCAGCCGAGTCCCGCGCACAGCAGGACGAAGCCGAGGGTCATCGTGGCGTGCAGCCCGATCCGGGCGATCAGCGCGCCGGTACGGGGCGCGACGGCGACGACGACCAGGGAGAGCGGCAGCAGTCCGAGCCCGCCGGCCAGCGGCGACTGGTCGAGTACGTCCTGGAGGTAGAGGCTGACGAGGAAGAACATCGGGAAGAGCGCCATCTGGGCGAGGCCCGAGAGGATGTTCGCCCCGCGCAGGACGGGCCGGCGCAGTACGGCGGGCGGCACCAGCGGGTGCGCGATCCGCGACTCGATCACGGCGAACGCGGCGAGCAGGGCGAGCCCGGCCGTGGCTGCGGCGAGCGTACGGGGGTCGGTCCAGCCCGCCTCACCGGCGCCGACCAGGGCGTACGCCAGCAGTCCGAGGCCCGCGGTGGCGGTGAGCGCCCCGCCGGGGTCGAAGCCGCGGGCGGGTCTGCGGGCGCCGGGCGTCAGCCAGCGCAGCGCGCCGGCGGCGAGCAGCAGGCCGACGGCCACATTGAGCCAGAAGGTGGCGCGCCAGCTCAGCAGGTCGGTGAGGACGCCGCCGAGCACGGTTCCGCTGACCCCGCCGAGCCCGCCCATCGCGGCGAAGATGCCGAGGGCGCGATGGCGGGCGGGTCCGGCCGGGAAGAGGGTCAGCAGTTGGGCGAAGGCCGCGGCGGCGGCGAACGCGGCCCCGGCGCCCTGGGCGGCGCGCGCGGCGACGAGGGTGCCCGTACCGCCGGCGACGGCACCGGCGGCGGACGCGGCGACGAGGACCGCGAGCCCGGCGAGGTAGAGCCGCCGGTGGCCGAGGAGGTCGGCGGCGCGGCCGCCGAGGAGCAGCAGCCCGCCGAAGGTGATCAGAAACGCGTTGGCGACCCAGGAGAGCCCGGCCGAACCCGAGCCCAGCTCCGTGCCGACGGACGGCAGCGCCACATTGATGATGGCGGTGTCCATGATGAGCAGCAGCTGGGTGGAGGCGAGCAGCGCGAGCGCGGCCCCGGCGCCGCGGGTCCCGGCCCCGGGCGGCGGGGCCTTCGACGTATCGGGCCCATCGTCGGGCCCGCCGTCGGGCCCGGCCGAACCTGGTATCTCCGTCACCTCGTCCACCCCGGGCCCCGGGGGTCTCTCCGGGTCCCGGGGTGGTCCGTACCCCCCGGGAGCATCCGACACTCTGTCGGCGGCCGTCGGACCGGCCGGCCCCGCCGATCCGGCCGGTCCGGCGCCGCGGAGACGCCGGGAATACCGGGAATGCCGGGCACGCCGGGAAGGTGCGGCCGTGTTCGCCGTTCCGGGTGCTTCCGCCGTTCCGGGCGCGTCGTGTCGTCGGTGCGCGTCGTGTCGTCGGCGGGTCTCGCGGGCAGCGCCGTCACGGGCGCGCCCCGTCGCCCGCCGAAGCGTCCCCGTCGCCGGATATCGCCTCGGCCGGGTCCGTCAGGTCGTATCCCTCGAAGCAGGACCGGGCCAGCCGTTCGCACGCGTCGGCGCCCCCGGCGAACGTCTGCATCGTCAGATAGACGTGCGGCGCCCCGTGGTAGAAGCGTTCGTACTGCTCGTGCCGGGAGGCGAACTCGGAGCCGAGCGCGTCCCACGCCAGCTTCAGCAGCTTCACCCGGTTCTCCGCCGTACTCCCGGGGGCCTTCAGATACTTCGCCACCAGCGGCCCCAGCTCGGGATGGAGCAGGTCGTCCCCCGAAGCCGGGAGCTGGATGACCGCGCCGCCCGCGAGGCCCTTGATCTCCTGGACGGCCCGGGGGTAGATCTCTCCGGCCATGATCCGTTGCGCCCAGGAGATCTCGGTGCCCGGCGCGACCCCGCCCCGGCCGCCGTCGACCTGCTCGTACGACGCCTCGGCGGCCAGCACGAACGCCTTGGCCTGGGCGACCATGCCGAGCAGCCGGCCGACCGACTGGGTGACGGCGGGCAGTTCATGGGTGCCGTTGGAGCGGGTCAGCAGGATCGCGAGACCGGTGAGGAACTCCAGCTTGGTCCAGAAGCGGGTGGCGGCCTGGTGGACGAAGTTCAGATACGCGGGGGTGCGCCACCACATCGCGGCGGTCGCGTCCACATGGCGGTACGTCAGCACCCGCTCCCACGGCACGAAGACGTCGTCGCAGATCAGCATCGCGTCGTTCTCGTCGAAGCGGGAGGAGAGCGGATTGTCGAAGACGCCGCGCGCCCGGCCCTCGTACGAGGTGCGCGACACCAGCCGCACGCCCGGGGTGTCGACGGGGAGGGAGAAGCAGAGCGCGTGCTCCACGTCGTCCGGTGCCAGTGGCTCGATCGTGCCGACGAGGACCTCGTCGGCGAAGACCGCGCCCGATCCGATGGTCTTGGCACCACGGACGACTATGCCCCCGTCGCGCTCCTCGACCGCCTTGACCAGGAGGTCGTCGGCGCCCTGCCCGGAGCGGGGGTTGGTGATGGTGAACGCGCAGTACAGGTCCTCGTCGGCGAGCCGCCGGTGGTAGGCGAGAACGTTGTCGGCACCGTCGAAGGTGTCGGTGGTGAAGAGCCGGGGCAGCGCCGCGAACCCGGCCGCGCCGCTCGCCATGTAGTCGGGGGTACGTCCCAGGAAGCCGTAGCTGGCCTCCGCCCACAGTTTGTACGCCCGGCGGCGGGCGACCAGGTCCGCGTGGGTGCGCGGGACGACGAAGGCGCGGTGGACGCCGTCGCTGGTGAGCACCGGGCGGTGGGCGGGGTCACGGGCCAGGTCGTAGAGGCCCGCCAGCGACGCGGCGGTCCCGCGGAAGGCGGGATGCGTGGTCACGTCCTTCACGCGCTCGCCGTCCAGCCAGATCTCCCGCCCGTCGTTCAGCGCGTCCAGATACTGCCGACCAGACCTGATCAACGTTTCTCCTCAAAGGAACACACCCCCCGCCGGCATCGAGCCTCGCCCTGTCTCCGGCGGGTGGGCAATGAAAGACCGTCCAGCGGTGATTAAGAACCAGCCAGCCGTACGGGGGTCGGTGGCCGGGCCCCCGCCCGGTACTCGCCGGGGGTGACCCCGTACCACTTCCGGAAGGCCAGATGGAAGCCGACGGCGCTCTGGTAGCCGACCCGGTGCGGGACGGCGGACTGGGGCAGCGACGTCTCGCCCAGCAGCCGGGCCGCCTCCTGCATCCGCCGCCCGGTCAGATGGCGGGCCGGGGCCTCGCCGACCAGCTCCCGGAAAGCGGCGGTGAAGGCGGACCGGGACATCCCCACCTCGCGGGCGAGCGACTCGATGGTCCACGGCTCGGCGAACCGGGTCGAGATGATCACCATGGCCTTGCTGATCCCGGGGTGCCGCAGCAGGGGCATGGTCGCCGGGTTGTCGGCGAGTTCGCGCAGCAGTGGGCGGAGCGCCAGGACCAGCGCCATCTCGAAGGTCCGCAGGGTGACCAGCCGGTCCCCGGGGCCGACGGGCCGGTCGGTGGTGGCGAGCAGCCGCAGGGTGTCCCGCAGCAGCGGCTCCTGCTCGACCTGCGAGCGGTCCAGGACCAGCGCCCAGGGCAGCGCCTGGTAGAGCCCGCTGGCGGCGGAGGCGTCGTAGTGGAGTCCGGCGCAGAGCAGCCGGGTGGCAGGCCCCTCCCCCTCGATCCTGATCTCGCCGGACGTCCCGGGCTCCCGCTCCGGCAGCATGCTGCCGAGCGCGACCCCGCCGCGCCGGTCGGGGTGGTCGGAGAGCCGGTGCTCGGTACCGGTCGGGAAGACCGCGAGATCGCCCTCGTGCAGCCGGAAGGCGCTGTGGCCGTCGCCGGTGATCCAGCACTCGCCCTCGACCATGAAGTGGAGAACGGCGCAGCTCTCCTCGTCGTCGCCCTCGATGGCCCAGGGACCGCGGAGATTCCACCGGCTGTCGAACACCCCGGTGAGGCGCAACGGCCTCATGAGCTCGCTCAGGAGGTCGTCGCCTTCGGTCTGGGCAGTCTCAACAGAGTCCATTGGACGATCCTTCAACCTCCGACCCGGTTTGTTAATTGATCGGCCGAAGCCGCCGCCGCGAGCCTGGAAGAGCCGTACCCGGCAGCGACCTCAACCTTATCGAAGGGCTCTTCAGACACATGTCCGATCACATTCCGATGCGGGTCGCGGTCGTGGGGGCGACCGGTTTCCAGGGGGGAGCGGCGGCCAGGCTGCTCGTCGAGCGCGGTCATCGGGTGCGGACCCTGAGCCGCAGACCGGAGGGGGACCGCCCGGATCTGCCCGGGGTCTCCTTCGGCGGCGGCGACCTGGGGCGCTTCGAGGACGTCCGGCAGCTCTTCGAGGGCGCGACGCACGCGGCGGTCGTCATGCCGCTGGTGTACCAGGCCGAGAAGGTGCTGCGGTACGCGCAGAACATCGCCAGGGCGGCCCGTGAGTCGGGGGTTCGGCGGCTGGTCTACAACGCGAACATCCGGGTGCCGGACCGGACGACCAATGTGGCGGGCTTCGAGACCCGGCGGCTGGCGGAGACGGTGTTCCGCGAGGGTCTGGCGCAGAGCGGCGTCGAGCTGGTCGTGGTCCGCCCGCCGGTCTATCTGGACAACCTCTTCAGTCCGTGGAACGGCCCGGCGCTGCTGACCGAGGGTGTGCTGGCCTATCCGCTGCCCGCGGACGTGGAGATCTCCTGGCTCTCCCACCGCGATCTGGCGGAGGCCGTGTTCGCGGCGCTCACGGTGGACGGGATCGCGGGGCGCCGCTTCGATATCGGCGGCCCGGTGGGTCTGACCGGGGCCGAGCTGGCCGCCGCGTTCGGCCGCGGGCTCGGCCGCGAGGTGCGGTACGTGCCCCTGGATCCGACGGTCTTCGAGCAGGGCCTCTCCCATCTGCTCGGCCCGGAGGCGGCGGCGGGAGTCTCCGGGGTCTACCACTACATGGCGGCGGGCCCGGAGCCCGGTCTGCTGGCGGGCGACGGCGGGGTGTCGTCGGCGGCGCTGTCGCTGAAGCCCGCGCGGGCCGACGAGTGGGTGGCCCGGCAGCCCTGGCACACCTGGGTGGAGACCACCCCCACCCCTACAAGCACCACAAGCACCACGTGTACCAGTACGAAGACGGAGCACTCCCATGACGCGTAACACCCATCCCGTTCCCGGCGACGCCGACGCGCTCCCCAAGGAACCGAGCTGGGAGTGCCTCCCCGGCTGACCGCCTCGCCCCGCCCCGGGCCGATCCCGTACGACCCCGGCCCGACCGGGCCCGACCCGTACCCGTACGACCCGTGCCCGACCGCGCCCGACCCGAGCCCCCCGGAACCCCCGGGGGGCTTTCCCGTGCGTACGCCGGTCCTCCGGCGCCCCGGCCACCACGGCCACCCCCGCCACCCCGGCCACCCCGGGCGTTGCGCCCCCCGGGTGAACGCGGCCGGGCATCCGTACGGGCCGTCCGCGCCCCGGGGGTGCCGACCGGTTACAAATATCGGACGCCTTTCACAAAATGCAGTATTTCCGGCATATCCCCTGCCGTCGTCCCGTACCGCCCGCACCACCAGCCACCCAGGTGAGCCCATGATCGGTCGTATCCCCGTCACGGACGTCCGCCCCCTCGTCGACTGCGGGCACCGGCCCGCCAAGGCCGTGGTGGGAGAGACCTTCGAGGTCACCGCCACGGTCTTCCGGGAGGGCCATGACGCCGTCGCCGCGAATGTCGTCCTGCGCGACCCGAGCGGGCATCCGGGGCCCTGGACCCCGATGCGGGAGCTGGCGCCCGGCAGCGACCGGTGGGGCGCGCCGGTGACCCCGGACTCACCGGGGATGTGGAGCTACGCCGTGGAGGCGTGGGGCGATCCGGTGGCGAGCTGGCTGCGGGAGGCCGGGATCAAGGTCCCGGCGGGGATCGACACCGGGCTGGTCCTGGAGGAGGGCGCGCTGCTGTACGAGCGCGCGGCCGGCGGCGTACCGAAGAGCGACGGCCGGGAGGCCGTCCTGGCGGTGGCCGACGCGCTGCGGGACACCGCCCGGGAGCCCGGGGCCCGGCTGGCGGCCGCGCGGGCGCCGGAGGCCGTGGCGGCGCTCACCCGCCATCCGCTGCGCGAACTGGTCACGCTCTCCCGTCCGCTGCCGCTGCTGGTGGAGCGCCGCCGGGCGCTCTTCGGCTCCTGGTACGAGCTGTTCCCCCGCTCCGAGGGCGCCGTGGTCGAGCCCGGGGAGCCGCCGGTCTCCGGCACCTTCCGCACCGCGGCGAAGCGGCTGCCCGCGATCGCCGCGATGGGCTTCGACGTGGTGTATCTGCCGCCGGTCCATCCGATCGGCACCACCCACCGCAAGGGCCCGGACAACGCCCTGACGGCCGGACCGTACGACGTCGGCGTGCCGTGGGCGATCGGCTCGGCGGACGGCGGGCACGACGCGCTCCACCCCGGCCTCGGCACCTTCGCCGACTTCGACCACTTCGTCAGGACCGCGCGGGCCCTGAGGCTGGAGGTCGCCCTCGACTTCGCGCTCCAGTGCTCACCGGACCATCCCTGGGTGACGGAGCACCCCGAGTGGTTCCGGCACCGCGCCGACGGCACCGTCGCCCATGCCGAGAATCCGCCCAAGAAGTACCAGGACATCTATCCGGTCGCCTTCGACGCCGACCCCCGGGGTCTGGTCCGGGAGACCGTGCGGATCCTGCGGTTCTGGGCGGAGCGGGGGGTGCGGATCTTCCGGGTGGACAATCCGCACACCAAGCCGGTGGACTTCTGGGAGCAGGTCATCGCGGAGGTCGGCGGGGTCGACCCGGATGTGATCTTCCTGGCCGAGGCGTTCACCCGCCCGGCGATGATGCGGGCCCTGGCGGCGGTCGGCTTCCAGCAGTCGTACACCTACTTCACCTGGCGGAACAGCAAAGCCGAGCTGACGGAGTATCTGACCGAGCTGGCCGGGGAGACCTCCGCCTATCTGCGGCCGAATCTCTTCGTCAACACCCCGGACATCCTCCACGAGACCCTTCAGCGCGGCGGCCGGCCCGCCTTCGAGGTGCGGGCGGTGCTGGCGGCCACCCTCGCCCCGTCCTGGGGGATGTACGCGGGGTACGAGCTGTGCGAGAACACGGCCCTGCGGGAGGGCAGTGAGGAGTATCTGCGTTCGGAGAAGTACGAACTCCGCCCCCGGGACTGGGAGTCCGCCGCCCGCGATGGACGGACGATCGCCCCCCTGATCACCGCGCTCAACCGGATCAGACGCCGTCATCCGGCGCTCCAGCAGCTGCGGGACCTGCACTTCCACGAGACCGACAACGACGCGCTGATCGCGTACTCGAAACGGGCGGGGCGGGACATCGTACTCGTCGTCGCCAACCTCGACCCCCACCACACCCAGGAGGGGACGGTCTCGTTGGACATGCCGCGACTCGGGCTCGCATGGCACGAGACCGCCCCGGTGCGCGATCTGCTCACCGGTGAGACCTATCACTGGGGCAGAGCCGCCTTCGTACGCCTAGAGCCGGGTGTCACACCCGCGCACGTGGTGGCTCTGCGACCGTCCCCGCCGATCGGAGGGTCACCCACACCATGACCGTCAACGAACCCGTCCTCGACCTCTTCGAGGACACCCCCGCGAAGGACCGCGACCCCGACTGGTTCAAACGGGCCGTCTTCTACGAAGTCCTCGTCCGGTCCTTCCAGGACAGCGACGGGGACGGCGTCGGCGACCTGAAGGGCCTGACACAGCGGCTCGACTACCTCCAGTGGCTGGGCGTCGACTGCCTCTGGCTGCCGCCGTTCTTCAAGTCCCCCCTGCGGGACGGCGGATACGACGTCGCCGACTACACCTCCGTACTGCCCGAGTTCGGCGATCTGGCGGACTTCGTCGAGTTCGTGGACGCCGCGCACCAGCGGGGCATGCGGGTCATCATCGATTTCGTCATGAACCACACCAGCGACCAGCACGAGTGGTTCCAGCAGTCCCGTTCCGACCCGGACGGCCCCTACGGCGACTACTACGTCTGGGCCGACGACGACAAGCGCTACCCCGACGCGCGAATCATCTTCGTCGACACCGAGTCCTCGAACTGGACCTTCGACCCGGTCCGCAAGCAGTACTACTGGCACCGGTTCTTCTCCCACCAGCCCGATCTCAACTACGAGAACCCGGCGGTGCGGGAGGAGATCGTCTCGGCCCTCCGCTTCTGGCTGGACCTGGGCATCGACGGCTTCCGGCTGGACGCGGTGCCGTACCTCTACCAGGAGGACGGCACCAACTGCGAGAACCTGCCGCGCACCCACGAGTTCCTCAAGCAGGTCCGCAAGGAGATCGACGCGCACTACCCGGACACCGTGCTCCTCGCCGAGGCCAACCAGTGGCCGGAGGACGTCGTCGACTACTTCGGCGACTACGCGGCCGACGGCGACGAATGCCATATGGCGTTCCACTTCCCGGTGATGCCGCGGATCTTCATGGCGGTCCGCCGCGAGTCCCGCTACCCGGTCTCCGAAATCCTCGCCAAGACCCCGGCGATCCCGGCGAACTGCCAGTGGGGCGTCTTCCTGCGCAACCACGACGAGCTGACCCTCGAAATGGTGACGGACGAAGAGCGCGACTACATGTACGCGGAGTACGCCAAGGACCCGCGGATGCGGGCGAACATCGGCATCCGGCGGCGGCTGGCGCCGCTGCTGGACAACGACCGCAACCAGATCGAGCTGTTCACCGCGTTGCTGCTCTCCCTGCCGGGCTCGCCGATCCTCTACTACGGCGACGAGATCGGCATGGGCGACAACATCTGGCTCGGCGACCGGGACGCGGTCCGTACGCCGATGCAGTGGACCCCCGACCGGAACGCCGGATTCTCCTCCAGCGACCCGGGGCGGCTCTATCTGCCGACCATCATGGACCCCGTCTACGGCTACCAGGTCACCAATGTCGAGGCGGCGATGAGCAGCCCCTCGTCGCTGCTGCACTGGACCCGGCGGATGATCGAGATCCGTAAGCAGAACCCGGCGTTCGGGCTCGGTACGTACACCGAACTGGCCTCGTCCAACCCGGCGGTGCTCGCCTTCACCCGGGAGTACCGGGACGACCTGGTGCTCTGCGTCCACAACTTCTCGCGGTTCGCCCAGCCCACGGAGCTGGATCTGCGGGAGTTCGCGGGACGGCGGCCGGTGGAGCTGATCGGCCAGGTCCGCTTCCCGGCGATCGGCGAGTGGCCGTATCTGCTGACGCTGTCGGGCCACGGCTTCTACTGGTTCCGGCTCCGCACGGGGTCCGTTCCGGAGACCAGCCCCGCGCCCGTGCCGATGACGGCCGTCTGACCGGCCCGGCGCCCGCCTCCCCGCGCGCCCCGGCGCGCGGGGAGGGTGTGCCGACCCCCCCGAAGCCGCAGAGGCCATGGAGGGGCACGAAGGGGTACGTACGTCCGAACGAACCGGATATCCGCGCGCCGCCGGACAGTCGAAGGCAGGATCCGGAACACTCTGGACATTCGTATATTCGCGACATACGAGACATTTGAGTCAGAGGGAAAGGGCGCGATGCCATGTCGGAGGCTGCTGCCATCCGGACCCCCGTCAGCCGTCTCCCCCTGCTCCCCTCCCTCGCCCCGCTGCTCCGCTCCTGGCTGCCGCGACAACGCTGGTTCGCCGGGAAGGGCCGCCCGGTCACCGGTTTCTCCCTGGTGTCGGCGGTCGAACTGCTGCCGGTGGCCGGAGCGGGCGCCGGGAGCGGCGGGCCGGGACTGCTCCATCTGCTGGTGACGGTCCACCAGGACGAGCCGGACGGCCCGGCCGACCCCGTACCGGACTGCTATCAACTGCTGCTCGGCGTGCGGCACACCCTCCCGGCGCAGCTCGCGCCCGCCCTGATCGGCCGCCCGTCGGCCGGCCCCCTGGCCGGACTGACCGTCTACGAGGCGCTGTACGATCCCCGGCTCGCCGCCCTCGTCGTCGAACGCCTGCACACCCCCGGGGCCCTCGGTCCGCTGCGGTTCGCCCGCGCCGACGGCGCCCCGCCCCTGCCCCGCGGTCTGACGGCCCGCCCCCTCGACACCGAGCAGTCCAATACGTCCCTGGTCTACGGCGACGCCTACATCCTCAAGGTGCTGCGCCGGGTGGAGCCGGGCCCCCATCCCGATCTGGAGCTGCCGCTGGCGATCGCCCGCGCCGGGTGCGACCGGGTCCCGGTACCGGTCGCCTGGTACGAGTCGGCCGCGCCCGTCCCCGCCACCCTCGGCGTGCTCCAGCCGTTCCTGCCGGGCTCCCGGGACGGCTGGCGGCTCGCGCTGGACGCCCTGGCCGCCGGGCGCCCCTTCACCGACGAGGCCCGCGCGCTGGGCCGGGTCACCGCCGAGGTGCACACGGCGCTCGCCGCGGAACTGCCCACGGCCTGCCTGGGCCCGGCCGAGACCCGGCGGCTGGCGGCCGGGATGAGCCGCAGGCTGGACGAGGCCGCGCGGGCGGTGCCCCGGCTGCTGCCGTACGTCCCCCGGCTCAGAACCGCTTTCGACGCGTTCGCCGCCGTCGGCGGGGCCGGCCCCGGGCGGCGGGCCCAGCGGGTCCACGGCGATCTCCACCTCGGCCAGGTCCTCCGCTCGGGCGCCTACTGGTCGGTCATCGACTTCGAGGGCGAGCCCGCCCGCCCCCTCGACGAGCGCCGCACCCCGCAGCCCCCGGTCCGCGACATCGCCGGGATACTCCGCTCCTTCGACTACGCGGCCCGGACCCACCGCCCGTGGAACCCGGCATGGGCCGAACGGTGCCGGACCGCCTACTGCGAGGGCTACGCCGAGGCGTCGGGCCACGACCCGCGCGCGGATCCCGCGTCGCTGCGCGCCTACGAGACCGACAAGGCCGTGTACGAGGTGGTGTACGAGGCCCGGCACCGGCCCGACTGGCTCCCGGTCCCCATGGCGGCGATCGACCGCCTGGCCGCCGCCGGCGGCCGCACTCCGGTGCACTCCCCCTCCCGACCGACCGCTTCCGCCGAAGGAGAGCCCCTCCCGTGACCGCCGCCCGCCCCCCGTACGAGGAGACCCCCGGCACCGGCGCGCCCCGGACGCCCGCACCCCCGTCGCGGGCCGCCGCCCGCCCGGCCGGGGCCGCACCCCCGTCACGGACCGCCGCCCGCCCCGCGGGACGCCCGGCGCCCCGCCCCAGGACCGCGGCGGCCGACGACGACACCGGCCGCGCCCCGCGCACACCGCCCGCCCGCCCCGGCGGCGGCGCGGACCGTGGGCGCGGAGTGCTCGCCGCGCCCGGGCCGTCCGAGGACGACCGGGTCCGGCTGCTCTCCGGCGGCCACCACGACCCGCATGCCCTGCTCGGCGCCCATCTGGGCCGCCAGGGGGTCGAGATCCGGGTCCTGCGCCCCTACGCCCGGACCGTCACCGTCGTCGCCAAGGGCCTGCGGGCCGAGCTGGCCGACCACGGCGACGGACTGTTCTCCGGGGTGCTCCCGATGCGGACCGTCCCCGACTACCGGCTGCTGATCACCTACGACACCCCCGACGGTCGGGGCGTCCACGAGGTCGAGACCGACGATCCGTACCGGCTGCTGCCGTCCCTCGGGGAGCTGGACCTCCATCTGATCGGCGAGGGCCGGCACGAGGAGCTGTGGCGGGCGCTCGGCGCCCATCCGATGGACCACCAGGGGGTGACCGGGACCCGGTTCACTCTGTGGGCGCCGAACGCGCGCGGGGTACGGATCGCGGGCAGCTTCAACCACTGGGACGGCGGCGGCTTCCCGATGCGGTCGCTGGGCGCTTCGGGGGTGTGGGAGCTGTTCGTCCCCGGCGTCGGCGAGGGCGCGCTCTACAAGTTCGAGATCATGCGCCCGGACGGTACGCACACCCTGCGCGCCGACCCGATGGCCCGGCACGCCGAGGTGCCGCCCGCCAACGCGTCGAAGGTCACGGTCTCCCGGCACGAGTGGACCGACGGCGAGTGGCTGGCCCGGCGCGCCGACCGCCCGGCCCACGAGTCGCCGTTCTCGGTCTACGAGGTCCATCTCCCCTCCTGGCGCCCGGGACTGAGCTACCGGCAGCTCGCCGAGCAGCTCCCGTCGTACGTCAAGGACCTCGGCTTCACCCATGTCGAGCTGATGCCGCTGGCCGAGCACCCCTTCGGCGGCTCATGGGGCTATCAGGTGACCGGCTTCTACGCGCCGACGTCCCGGCTCGGCACCCCCGACGACTTCAAGTTCCTGATCGACGCGCTGCACCGGGCCGGGATCGGGGTGATCATGGACTGGGTGCCGGCGCACTTCCCGCGGGACGACTGGGCGCTGGCGGAGTTCGACGGACGGCCGTTGTACGAGCACACGGACCCGCTCAGGGCCGCGCACCCGGACTGGGGCACCCTCGAATTCGACTACGGCCGCAAGGAGGTCCGCAACTTCCTGGTCGCCAACGCGGTCTACTGGTGCGAGGAGTTCCATATCGACGGGCTGCGGGTGGACGCGGTCGCCTCGATGCTCTACCTGGACTACTCGCGCGAGGAGGGCCAGTGGTCGCCCAACGCGCACGGCGGGCGGGAGGACCTAGACGCGGTCGCCTTCCTCAAGGAGATGAACGCCACCGTCTACCGGCGCTGCCCGGGAGTGGTGACGATCGCCGAGGAGTCCACGGCCTGGGACGGGGTGACCCGCGCCACCGACCACGGCGGCCTCGGCTTCGGTCTGAAGTGGAACATGGGGTGGATGCACGACTCGCTGGAGTACATGGTCCGCGAGCCGGTGCACCGGAAGTTCCACCACCACGAGATGACGTTCTCGATGGTGTACGCGTACACCGAGAACTACGTTCTGCCGATCTCCCACGACGAGGTGGTGCACGGCAAGGGCGCGCTGGTGAGCAAGATGCCCGGCGACTGGTGGCAGCGGCGGGCCAACCACCGGGCGTATCTCGGCTTCATGTGGGCCCATCCGGGCAAACAGCTGCTCTTCATGGGGCAGGAGTTCGCCCAGGGGGCGGAGTGGTCCGAGTCGCACGGCCCCGACTGGTGGCTGCTGGACCCGTCGTACGCGGCGGAGCCGGACCATCGCGGTGTCCGGCTGCTGGTCCGTGAGCTGAACACGGTGTACGGGCGGACCCCGGCGCTGTGGGAGCGGGACGGCGTGCCGGAGGGCTTCGCCTGGATCGACTGCGAGGCCGCCGAGGACAACGTCCTCGCCTTCGTCCGCTTCGACGCGGCCCGGGAACCGCTGGTGTCGATCAGCAACTTCTCACCGGTGGTCCGGGAGGAGTACCGGGTCGGGGTACCGGAGTGGGTGCCCGCCTGGGCGGAGGTCCTCAACACGGACGCGGAGCGGTTCGGCGGCGGGGGCATCGGCAACGGCGACGGCGAGCGGACCCCGGTCCGGCCCGATCCGACGCCCTCGCACGGCCGGGGGTCGAGCCTGGTGCTGACGCTGCCGCCGCTGGCGACGGTGTGGCTGCGCCCGGTCCGTACGGTCTGAACCCGCCGGACGGTCCGGCCGGGGTACGGGCCCGCCGCGCGAGGACACGGCCTCGGTCGCGGCGGGCCCGTACCCGTACGGCTCAGACCGTCTCCTCCCCCGCGCCGGGTGCGAGGCCGGCCGGGAGGGTGCCCGTGTGGACGATCCCCAGGCGCTGGGTGGCGCGGGTCAGGGCCACGTACAGATCGCTGCCGCCGAAGCGGTCCGGCTCCACCACGATCACCGTGTCGAATTCGAGGCCCTTGGCCTCGTGGGGCGCCAGGAACACCACCCGGTCGGTGAGATCGGGTCCGGTTCCGTCCGCCGTCACGTCCGTCGTCCCCTCCACCGGCCCGTCCGTCGTCCCGAAGCGGTTGCGCAGCCGTTCGGCGAGGCCGGGCGGGGCGATGACGGCGAGCCGCCCCTCCGCCGGGGTCTCCCGGCGGACGGCCGCCCGCACGGCGTCGGCGAGCCCGGCCGCGGTCCGGTCGGATACCCGCTCGAACCACGGCCGGGCGCCCGTGGCGCGGACCGAACGCGGCGGCGCGAAGCCGGTGTCCGCGGGGAAGGCGGCCCTGCGGACGGCGGCGGCCGTCTCCATGATCTCGGCCGGGGTGCGGTAGTTGACGCCGAGCCGGGTGTGGGTCCAGCGGTCACCGACGTACGGGGCGAGGATCTCCCGCCACGAGCCGGCGCCCGAGTCGTCGGCGGTCTGCGCCGGATCGCCGACGAGGGTCATCGAACGGGCCGGGCAGCGGCGCATCAGCAGCCGCCACGCCATCGGCGACAGCTCCTGCGCCTCGTCCACGATGATGTGCCCGAAGGCCCAGGTGCGGTCGGCGGCGGCCCGTTCGGCGGCGCTGCGGTGGTCGGCCTCCTCGGCGCGTTCGGCCATCCGTTCGGCGTCGACGATGTCGTGCGCGGCGAGGACCTCTGAGTCCTCGTCCTCGAACTCGTAGCTCTCGGAGCCCGCCAGGACGTCGAGGACGCCCTGGGCGTAGGCGATCCGCTCCCGGTGCTCGGCCTCCCGCGCCGCCCGCAGGGCGCTGTCGTCCGTGCCGAGCAGTTCGGCGGCCTCGTCGAGGAGCGGGACGTCGGCCGGGGTCCACTCGGCGGGCCCGGTCCTGCGGATCAGCGCCGCGTCCTTGGCCGGGAGATAGGCACCGGGCTCGGCCAGGAAGCCGGTGACCAGCTCCTCGGGGGTCAGCGACGGCCACAACTCGTCGACCGCGGCCCGGACGTCGTCGCTGGTGGCGATGTCCTTGCCGATCTGCGCGAGATCGTCGGGGCCGAGGAGGTTCGGCCCGCCGAAGGGGTCGGCGCCGAGCCGGTCGGCGACCTCGCCCGCGAGGGCGTCGGCGATCGCGAGGGCGAAGTAGGGGCGGGCCGGGTTGTGCGGGAGTCCGGTGGCACGGGCACGGTCCCGGGCCGCGTACGCCATCTCGCGGTGCAGCCGCAGCGTGCCGTACTGCTCGTGGTCGATCAGCAGGGCGGGCTCGGGGACGGTGTTCTCGGCCTCGTGGTCGAAGCCGGGGACCGCGGGCACGCTCTCCGGCAGCCGCTGCCGGTCCCGTACCGCCCGGGCCAACGCGTCCGCCATCGCGGTCCGGCCCTTGACGGCGGCGGCCCGGACGGATTCCGTCCCGGTGGCGATGACACCGGGGAACAGCTCACCCACGGTGGCGAGCAGGACCCCGGTCTCGCCGAGCGACGGCAGGACGTCGCCGATATAGCCGAGGAAGGCCGGGTTGGGGCCGACGACCAGAACGGCCCGGCGGGCCAGCAGCTCGCGCTCCGCGTAGAGGAGATACGCGGCGCGGTGCAGGGCGACGGCGGTCTTCCCGGTCCCCGGGCCGCCCTCGACCACCAGGACGCCCCGGCGCGGGGCGCGGATGATCCGGTCCTGGTCGGCCTGGATGGTCCGCACGATGTCCGCCATCCGGCCGGTGCGGGCGGCGCCGAGCGCG
Source organism: Streptomyces sp. NPDC059248 (assembly GCF_042753905.1). NCBI lineage: Bacteria > Bacillati > Actinomycetota > Actinomycetes > Kitasatosporales > Streptomycetaceae > Streptomyces > Streptomyces sp. NPDC059248. Next base: position 24,409 of record NZ_JBHYZV010000027.1, read on the forward strand.
GCGAGCAGCACGGCGTCGGCGTCGGGGTCCTCATGGCCGGTACGGGTGGGGTCGGTGAGATCGAGGAGTTCGTCGTGGAGGGCGGTGACCCTGGCGCCCCGGGTGGTGATGTGGCGGCGGCGGGTCAGGCCCATGGGGGTGTGTCCGGTGGCGAGATAGAAGGGGCGGGCGACGGGGGCGCGCCAGTCGACGAGGAGGGGGGTGCGGTCGTGGTCGCCGTCGCGGATCCCGATCCGGCCGATGTGGTGGACGGCGCCGTCGCGGAGGTCGATCCGGCCGAAGCAGAGCCCGGAGTCGACGGCGTCGAGCGCGGCGAGCCTGCCGGACTGTTCGGCGACGGCGACATCGCGTTCGAGCCGTGCCTGGAAGGTGGAGCCGAGCTGTCCGAGGGTGGCACCGAGGGTGTCGACCGCCTCCCGCCGCAGTTCGGTCAGGCGCTGCTGGAGCCGGTCGACGACCCGCTGTTCGCGGCGCATTTCCGCGCGCTGGATTTCCTCCCGGCCCGCCGTGGCTTTCCCGGTCCCCGTGCTTGACAATTCCACTCCCGGAGCGATATGGTGAGGTTACTTGAATTTCCCTGATGTTTTTTATCAGGAAGACAATCCCTCAATATACCGCGCCAAAGCCCTCGCCTGTCCATTCGGTGGAGGGTTTCTTTTCTTTTACGGGGCCGTACGGCGCGGCTGTCCCGCGACCGGGCGCCGGCGGGCGCCACATGGCCGGGACCGCGCCGGCGGGTGCCGATACCTCCGATGTTTTCGCGGAACCGGCAAGAAGGTTTGCCGCTCCGACCGGGCTCCGGTGACGCTGGGGCCGGAGGTGATCGCGATGAGCGCGACGAACGAACGGGCCGCGACCGGCGGGTACGACGGCGACTACGAGGTGGTCGTGGTGGGCGGCGGGGCCGCCGGACTGAGCGCGGCCCTGGTCCTGGGCCGGGCCCGGCGCCGGGTCGCGGTGGTGGACGCCGGTGCGCCGCGCAACGCCCCGGCCGCCCGTATGCACGGCTTTCTGTCCCGGGACGGGATGCCCCCGGCGGCGCTGCTGGCCACGGGCCGGGCCGAGGCCGCCGCGTACGGCGTGGCACTCTTCGACGGCCTGGTCGACGAGATCACGGCCCGCGACGGCGGTTCCGGGACCTCGGGCGACGGCGCCCGGGGCGAGGGTTCGGGCGGCACCTGGGGCGAGGGCTCCGGCGGCTTCGTCGTCCGGCTCGCGGGCGGCGCGGCGCTGACCGCCCGCCGGGTCCTGGTGGCCACCGGGCTGCGGGACGAACTGCCCGCCCTGCCCGGGGTCCGGGAGCGCTGGGGCCGGGATGTGCTGCACTGCCCGTACTGCCACGGCTACGAGGTACGGGACGCCCCGCTCGGCGTCCTCGGCACCCGGCCGATGGCCGTCCACCAGGCCCTGATGGTCCGCCAGTGGTCCCCCGACGTGGTGCTGTTCGCCCATGACCTGGTGCTGACCGCCGACGAGCGCGAGCGGCTCACGGCGCGCGGGATCCAGATCGAGGAGGGCGCGGTACGCCGGCTGGCCGTGGCGGACGACCGGCTGACCGGTGTCGAACTCGCCGACGGGCGCGTGGTGGAACGTACCGCCGTCTTCGTCCCCCCGCTGATGGTGCCCGCCGACGGTCCGCTGGCCGGGCTCGGCTGTGCCCGGGACGAGGCGACGGGCGCGGTGGCGACGGACCCGGCGGGCCGGACGTCCGTCCCCGGGGTGTGGGCGGTCGGCAATGTCACCGACGCGCGGGCCCAGGTCGTGGTCGCGGCCGGGGCGGCATCGGTGGCGGCGATGGACATCAACCACGACCTGATCACGGCCGATACGGACCGGGCGGTGGCCGCGCTGCGGACCGCGTCGGCTACAACGGGGGCGTGACGACCCATGTGATCAACCTGTGGCGTGCGGGGCTCGGCCGGGTACCCGAATCGGTCTGGGACGAGACCGGAGTCGAGGTACTCGTCCTGGCCGACAACGGGCTGACCGAGCTGTCCCCGCGCGTCGGCGGACTCACCCGGCTGCGCACCCTGGACCTGGGCCACAACGCCCTGGTGTCGGTGCCGGACGAGATCGGCGGTCTGACCGGTCTCAGCCGCTTCCTCTATCTCCACGACAACCGGCTGACCGGTCTGCCACCGGGGATCGGACGGCTCTCGGCGCTGCGCTACCTCAACGTCGGCGAGAATCCGCTGGGCGCCCTGCCCGACACCCTGGGCGGACTCACGTCCCTGGTGGAGCTGCGGGCCCAGCACTGCGGTCTCGCGGCGCTCCCCGACGCGCTCGGCCGGCTCCCCCGGCTGCGGGAGCTGTGGCTGCGCGGCAACGCCCTGACCGCCCTGCCGGACTCCTTCACCGGCCTCACCGGGCTGCGCCGCGTCGAGCTGCGGGAGAACGAACTGGCCCGGCTGCCCGGGTGTCTGGCGGGGCTGCCCCAGCTGCGGGAGCTGGATCTGCGCTCCAACCGGCTGCGGGAGCTGCCGGAATGGGTGGCCGGGCTCCCGTCGCTGGAGAAGCTCGATCTGCGCTGGAACGACCTGATACCGCAGGACGGGCTGGTCGCCGATCTCGAGGCCCGGGGCTGCGCGGTCCTGATCAGCTGACGACCGCCGCGCGCGGGGCGACGGGGGGGGTACGGCTCCGGGGGCGGTGTACCGGAGGCGCCCCGGGGCGCCGTCGTGCCGACGGCCCGAGCCGGCGAACCGGCGAACCGGCGGACCGGCGGCAAGGCTCCGTACGAGCCGAACCGCCGCCGGGCGACCGGCGGTTCAGCCGAGGCGGCGGGGTCAGCCGAGGCGGCGGGCGATGATCCGCGCGCAGTCGAGCGCCTCGGCCCTGGTGGTGTCCACCACCAGGTCGTACGCGATCCCCCGGTGCACCGACTCGGCCTGGGACGCGGCCATTCCGGCGGCCCGGTCGCCCCGGGCCGCCTCCCGGCCCGCCGCCACCTCGGGGTCGCAGCGGACCCCGACCCACAGGACGTCGGGGACGCCCGCCGCGGTGAGCGCGTCGCACCACCGGCGCTGCGAGGCCGCGCCGCCGAGGAACACCTCGTCGACGACGACCCGGGCCCCGGCCCGTACCATCGCCGCTACTCCGGTGGTCCACGCGGCCTCCAGCCTGCGGAACTCCTCCCCCACCGTCACCTCGCCGCCCGGCCCGACCACCAGCCCGCCCGCCGCGCCGCCGTCGTCGAAGGCGGGCGGCAGGGCGTCGACGAAGGTGTCGGTGCCGATACCGAGCCACGGGTCCGGCAGGATCGTCCGGAGGCGGTGGGAGATGTCCGTCTTCCCGGAGCTGGAACCGCCGTTGAGAATGACCGCCCGATAGTCCACCGTGTTGTCCACCGTGCGGAATCTAGTCGTTCTCCCAGCCCAGCGCCTCCGAGATGGCGCGCAGCAGCAGCCGCTTGGGCTTGGCGCCCACGGTGGAGTGGACCGCTTCGCCGTCCCGGAAGACCATCAGGGTCGGGGCCGACAGGACGCCGTAGCGCCGCGCGGTCCCGGGGTTGTGGTCGACGTCCAGCTCGACGACCTTGAGCCGGTGCGCCTCGGACTCGGCGATATCGGCCAGGACGGGGACCATCATCCGGCACGGCGGACACCAGTCCGCGGTGAACTTCACCAGGACGGGCCGGTCGGCGCCGAGTACCTCGGTGCCGAAGTCCGCGTCCGTCACCGCGGATACCGTCGCCGTCGTCGTGCCCGTCGTCGTGTGCGTCGTCACTGTCACCACTCCCCGTATCCGAAGCCGCACCGCGGCCCGGGCTCCTGCCCCTGCCCCTGCCCCTGCCCCTGCCCCTGTTCAGCCGATACGCCGGCCTCGGCCTCGGCGTCCGCCAGCTGGGCGCTCACCTGTGCCCGTACGGCCGTCAGCCGGCCGATGAGCGCGTCGAGTTCGCCGAGCTTGGCCCGGTAGACCGCGATCGAGGCGGGACAGGCGTCGCCCGCCGGGTGCCCGGCGCGCAGACACTCCACGAACGGCCGGGTCTCCTCCAGCCCGAAGCCGATGTCCTGGAGAGTCCTGATCTCGTCGATGAGCCGCAGATCGCTCTCGTCGTAGCTTCGGTAGCCGTTCTCCGTACGCCGCGCGGGCAGCAGTCCCCGCGACTCGTAGTAGCGGAGGGCGCGGGTAGTGGTCCCGGCCCGTTCCGCGAGTTCTCCGATCCGCATACGGGGACCGTAGACGTTGACGTCCGCGTCAGGGCAAGAGCCGGGGCCGGGGCCGGGGGGGGGCGTCCGGGCGGCGGGTCGGCTCAGGCGGTGGATCCCCGGTACAGGACGGCGAACAGCCCCCGGGCGCGGACGCCGTCCGGCAGGGCCCAGGAGCCGGAGACCTCGCCGATCGCGCCCTCGGGGAGGGACGCGGGATCGCCGGGTACCGGCGGCGGGTTCCGGTGCAGCCGGAGGGCCGCCTCGCGCCCGAGGGTCAGTACGGTGCCCTCCTGGTCGTCGGTCACGGCGACGGCGGCGGCCTCGGCGAGCGTCCCATTGCCGGAGTACGAGCGGGTGACGTCCCGGTCGGGGGTGGCGGTGGTGTTCCGGTCCTGGGCCGCGGCCCGGCCCTCGACCAGCGCCAGCAGCTGGGCCACCAGGACCGGGTCGTGACAGCCGTCGTAGACCCAGCGCCGCCCGAGGACACCGTGCTCCAGGGTGCCCACGAGCGCGTGCTCCGCACCGTCGAGCGGGGCGCCGCGATAGGTCAGCGGCACCAGGTACACCTCGGGGTCGGGGCCGGAGCCGTCGGTGAGCACGATGAACTCGATACCGACCTCGCCCGCCGGGTCGTCCAGCCGGAAGCCGCCGACCGCGACCGGTTCCGGGGTCCCCGTGCCGCGATACCAGGGCCGGCCGGGGAGCCAGGAGGTGAGCAGCTCCGCCTTGGTCGGCTTGAGGGTGGTGTGGTGGACGACGGCCATGCCGGGACCTCTTTCCCCAGGTTCTGCTGCGGGTGACTGGCCTTCGTACCCTCTCATCCCGTACGCACCCGTCGAGGATCACCGGAGGGCGGCGCGCTGGCCGGCGGCGCGGGTACGTCACGGGCGGGCGCGCGGACCACGGCGCCATGGCGCACGGCACGCGGCCCACGGCGCCACGGCCCGCGGCGCACGTCCCACGGCGACTCGCTCCGGACACGGCGAAGGGCGGCCCGCGCGTCGGGGAAGTACGCGCGGACCGCCCGGGGCCGTCGGCCCTCCGTTCGGGTGTCACACCTTCTCGGGGACGCCCTTCTCCAGGCGCGCCTCGGGCAGCGCGGCCTCCGGCTCGTCCACGGGACCGCCGTGGCCGTCGTCGAGGAGGGTCTTCTCGTCGAACGGGATCCGCCCGGCGAGCACCTCGGCCGCCCGTTCCTTGTCGATCTCCTTCGTCCAGGTGCCGACGAGGATCGTCGCCACCGCGTTGCCCGCGAAGTTGGTCAGCGCCCGCGCCTCACTCATGAAGCGGTCGATACCGACGATCAGACCGACGCCGTCGACCAGTTCGGGGCGGTGGGACTGGAGGCCGCCCGCGAGGGTGGCGAGCCCGGCGCCGGTGACACCGGCCGCGCCCTTCGAGGCGATGATCATGAAGAGCAGCAGGGAGATCTGCTCGGACGCGCTCAGCGGATCGCCCATGGCGTTGGCGATGAACAGCGACGCCATCGTCAGATAGATGGCGGTGCCGTCGAGGTTGAAGGAGTAGCCGGTGGGCACGGTGATGCCGACCACGGGCTTGCTGACGCCCATGTGCTCCAGCTTCGCGATCAGACGCGGCAGCGCCGACTCGGAGGAGGAGGTGGAGACGATGAGCAGGAACTCCCGGCCCAGGTACTTCATCAGCGACCACAGGTTCATCCCGGCGACCAGCTTCAGCAGCGCGCCCAGGACGACGAAGACGAAGAGGGCACAGGTGACATAGAAACCGATCATGATGACCGCGAGGGACTTCAGGGCGTCCATCCCGGTCTCGCCGACCACGGCGGCGATCGCGCCGAAGGCGCCGATCGGGGCCACCCACATGATCATCGCCAGGATGCGGAAGACCAGCCGCTGGATGTGCCCGATACCGCGGAGCACCGGCTCGCCCGCCTTGCCCATCGCCTGGAGGGCGAACCCGGCCAGCAGCGCGATCAGCAGGGCCTGGAGGACCTCGCCCTCGGTGAAGGCGGAGACCATGGTCTTCGGGATGATCCCGAGCAGGAACTCCGCGGTGGACTCGCCGCCCGCGCCCTCCGCCGCCTTGCCGCCGGCGGCCTTGGCCTCCTCGGTGATCGAGAGCCCGGAGCCCGGCGACAGGAAGTTGCCGACGATCAGACCGATCGCCAGGGCGACCGTCGACATGATCACGAAGTAGCCGAGGGCGAGCCCGCCGACCGCTCCGACCTTCGCGGCCTGCCGGACCGAGCCGATGCCCAGCACGATGGTGCAGAAGATGACCGGCGCGATCATCATCTTGATCAGATTCACGAAGCCCGTACCGATGGGCTTGAGTTCGACCGCGACCCCGGGGGCTGCGAAGCCCACGGCGATACCCGCCGCCACCGCGATGATCACGGCGATGTACAGGTAATGCGTACGGTCCCTTCGGCCTGCTGTCGCAGCCACGGGGTCCTCCTCGAAAAATTATTGCCAGGTCCATGTCCCGTATGGATTTCGGCGAATATCCATCACCCTGTGACCCGGGTCACCCTTACGTGCATTTCGTTCACGACCGAATCGTTTACCGGCCGTCAAACCGCACGAAACGGAAGGCACACTGGTGCCATGCGCATACCCCGCCCCCGCAGCCTGGCGGGACAGCTCTTCGCGATGCAGGTCTTCCTGGTCGCGGTGATCGTCGCGAGCGGTGCCCTCTTCGCCTACGCCGTCGACCGCTCCCAGGCCGAGGACACCGCCCGCCGGCAGTCGACGGCGACCGCCGCGGCCGTCGCCGACTCCCCCTCGGTGGCCGCCGCCGTCCGGTCCGCCGATCCGAGCGCGATCCTCCAGCCGTACGCGGAGCGGGTCCGCCGGGACGCCGGGGTCGCCTTCGTCACGATCATGGCGCCGGACGGCACCCGCTGGACCCACCCCCAGCCGGAGGAGATAGGCCGTCCCTATCTCGGCGACCGGAAGCAGGCGCTGCGGGGCGAGGTCTACAGCGAGACCACCGTGGGGGTGCTGGGCTCCTCCATCCGTACCGTCGTCCCGGTCTTCGCCCCGCCCGCCCCCGGCGAACCGGCGGGGTCCGGACCGCGCGAAGTGGTCGCCCTGGTCAGCGCCGGGATCACCATCGAACGGATCAGTGAGCAGGTACGCGAGCAGGTCATGGGGCTGCTGGTGGTGGCGGGCGGCGCGCTGGCCCTGGGCGGGGCGGGCACGTACGTCATCAACGTCAGGCTGCGCCGGCACACCCACGGGATGAACGCGGCCGAGCTGAGCCGGATGCACGACTACCACGAGGCGACCCTGCACGCGGTGCGCGAGGGACTGCTGATGCTGGACGGGCGGCGCAGGATCGCCCTGGTCAACGACGGCGCCCGGGAGCTCCTCGGGCTGGGCGACGATTCCGTCGGCAGGCCGGTCACCGAGCTGGGGCTGCCGCCGGGGCTCACCGGCGCGCTGCTGGCCTCCGAGCCCCGCGTCGACGAGGTGCATCTGACCGCCGACCGGGTCGTCGTGGTCAATACCAGCCCCGTCGTCGGCGGGGAGCACCGGGGCACGGTGGTGACCCTGCGCGACCACACCGAGCTTCAGGCGCTCTCGGGCGAACTGGACTCGGAGCGCGGCTTCAGCCACGCCCTGCGCTCCCAGGCCCATGAGGCGGCCAACCGGCTGCACACCGTGGTCTCCCTGATCGAGCTGGGCCGGGTGGCGGAGGCGGTGGAGTTCGCCACGGCCGAGCTGGAGCTGGCCCAGACGCTCACCGACCGGGTCGTCGCCGCGGTGGGCGAGCCCGTACTGGCCGCCCTGCTGCTCGGCAAGGCGGCCCAGGCCAATGAGCGGGGTGTGGAGCTGGTGCTGTCCGACGACAGCCGGATCGACGACGGGCTGCTGCCGCCGTCGCTCCCGGCCCGCGACCTCGTCACCGTGCTGGGCAATCTCGTCGACAACGCGGTGGACGCGGCGTCGGAGGCGGCGGTCTCCGGGCGGCGGCCCGGCCGGGCCCGGGTCACGGTCACCGTCCGCGCCGACGGCGACACCGCCGCGACCGAGGCCGGGGCTGGGGGCTCCGGGAGTCCAGGCGGCTCAGGCGGCTCCGGGGGCTCCGGGGGCGAGCTGCTGCTGCGGGTGCGGGACACGGGTCCAGGCGTCGCCCGGGAGTGCGCCGACGAGATCTTCCGCCGCGGCTGGTCCACGAACGGCTCCGGGCGCGGCCTCGGTCTTGCCCTGGTCCGCCAGGCCGTCCACCGCGCGCACGGCACGATCGAGGTGGGCGCAGGTCCCGACGGCGGTGCGGAGTTCACCGTACGGCTGCCGCTGGCGGACGGGGTGCCCGCGTGAGGCCGCGCGGTCCGGCCGCGCCGGTACGTGACGGCGGCCACCGCGGGTCCCGGGGGCGTGACGTACGATCGCCGCTGCCCACCGGCGCCGGGGAGGTGCAGCAGCGATGAGCGCGAACGGACCCGCTCGGACCATCAGCGTCCTGGTCGTCGAGGACGATCCGGTCGCCGCCGACGCGCACGCGCTGTACGTGGGCCGGGTCGCCGGCTTCTCCGTCGCGGGCGTGGCCCACTCCCGTTCCCAGGCGGTACGGATCCTGGAGCGCGCCCCGGTCGATCTGCTCCTGCTCGACCTCTATCTGCCCGACGGGCACGGCCTCGGGCTCGTCCGGTCGCTGCGGGCCGCCGGGCACGCCGCGGATGTGATCGCGGTGACGTCGGCGCGGGATCTGGCGATCGTGCGGGAGGGCGTGTCCCTCGGGGTCGTGCAGTACGTCCTGAAACCGTTCACCTTCGCGACGCTGCGGGACCGGCTCGGGCGGTACGCGGAGTTCCGCGCCGCCGCGGGCGAGGCGAGCGGCCAGGAGGAGGTCGACCGCGCCCTGGCGACCCTGCGCGCCCCTGAGGGCAGCGCCCTGCCGAAGGGCCTCAGCGGCCCGACCCTGGAATCGGTGACGCGGACCCTCCGGGACACCCCGGAGGGCCTGACGGCGGCCGAGGCGGGCGCGGCGGTCGGCATCTCCCGCATCACGGCCCGCCGCTATCTGGAACACCTGGTCACCCAGGGCCGGGCGGACCGCAGCCCCCAGTACGGCCAGATCGGCCGCCCCGAACTCCAGTACCGCTGGCTCACGGGCCGCCCCCGCCACTGAACGAGGCGTGGCACCCCGGGAGCCGGGGGCGCCGGACGCGCCGGGCGCCCCCAGGTTTCCTTCGGCCCGCGGCCCGGTGCGTGGCCTGGAGTCGGCGACGGCGCCCCGGGGGCACCGCGAACCCGTCCGGGCGACGCGCCTTGATGTGTGAGACCAACGTGGAGGCAGGAAACGGCGGCAACGACGATGAAGTGGCGCAGAGCCTGCTCTTCGGGTTCCAGCAGGGGCGGCCGTAGCCGGACAGGAAGGCTGTTCGGAGCGCGGAGTGCAGGGGGAGTCCTTCGGATCGTACGGTCGCTCGTGCCCACCGCCGCCGTAAGCAGTTCGCGTAACTCGTCGGGTAGCTTTCCAGCCCCGAGGGCGCACACGTCCAGGATCTCTCCGCAGTCCCTTTGCTGTCCTTCGGTGACGAGGGCCTTGAAGAGGGGATGCCACAGAGGCCGGGGAGCCTACGACCAGGAGAAGGCGAGGGCTCCGAGCCGCTTCGCCACGACCCCCTGGGACGGTTCAGCCGTGCCGACGGGCATCGGCCGGTATGCGATCCGCGCAGCGCCACGCCGCTGATGGTCCGACGCCCACCGGCGCAGCAGCTCGGCGTAGCGCGCGGCGACCTGTTCGGCATCGGGACCGTGGGCGAGGACGCCGCTCTCGAAACCGCCGGTCGCCTCGTTCGACCGCTTCGTGCGGTAGGCGAAGCTCCCTCCGCTGACCAGCGCCGGGACGCCGCGCGTCACCGACAGCGCGAGGAGGCCCTGATCGACCAGGTCCTTGCTGCCGTGGAGCATCACCATCTCCGGCGTGTTCGTCGCCAGGAACAGCTCCAACTCGTCCGGCAGATCGAAGGCCGCGCCGGACCACACCTCCAGCCGGGGCGAGCGCACGGCGGCGGCCAGGGCGTCGATGTCGAAGTCCTGCTTCTGATCGTCGACCCGCAGCGCAAGGCCCTCGGTGACGTGGATGAGCCGCTCGGTGTACGCGCCGGCCCCCTGCATGGGCACAAAGCCGCACAGGCGGTAGCTGTCGCTGACCAGCTCCGCTTCCGGACCGTCGGCCCGGTCGAACGCGATCGACCGGGTGAGCCCGCGCATCCGGAGCGGGACAACGATCCGGCCGCGCTCGGAGAGCTGGTCGAGCCACGCAGACGGGATGTCCCAGGCCCCGGCGGTGACGATGATGCGGTCGAACGGAGCAAGACCGGGGACCCCCGCGACGGCGTCCGCCTGCACCACCTCGACCTGCTCGTACCCAGCCGCGTCCAGACACCTCCGGGCACGCTCGACGATCTCCGGGTCGATGTCCACCGAGATCGACGCGCCCTCCTTGCCGACCAGCTCGGCGATCAGCGCGGCGTTGTAGCCACCCGAGCCGACTTCGAGGACCCGCATGCCGGGCTCGATCCCGGCCTGCTCCAGCATCACCGCCTGAATGTGCGCGGCCGACAGCGAGCTGAGAGCCGTTCCGTCCTCATCCCGCTTGATCACCAGCGCCTGATTGGCGGCGTACGCGGCCTTCAGCGGCTGTCCGACGGCAAACAGATGCCGGGGCACGGCAGCCACCGCGCCGGCAACGGAGTCAGAGGTGATCGCCCCCAGATCACGCAGCTCACGCACCATGACCGCCCGCAATGAGGCGGCTTCCTCATCAATATTCTCGTCTCGTACCGTAGTCACTTCGTCACCCTACCGATCGTGTTTCGTGGTCATACCCCATTGCCGGAATCAACGCGGCTCCCCCAGGAGACCGCCCCGAACCGGCCCGTAACCGGGAGCCGAACCGCCCGGCGCGGCCGTCTTGTCGTCACGGTGTCGGTGAAGGGGGCCGGGGCCGCAGGAATGCGGGGGAGATGTCCGGCCCCGGCTGTTCGGCGGACGGTTCTGCTGGGATGTTGCCCCGCGTTACGGCACCTCGTAGGCGGGGGCGTCGTCGGGCGGCCACTGGACCTGGGCGTGGTGGACGATCGCCCGGCTGTCGCGGACGGTGATCCGCCACAAGGCTCCGGGGGCGTCGCCTTCGCAGATCAGAAGGCCGGTGAAGGTGCGCCCGGGGTAAGTGTTGAGGACCTCTTGTACCTGGTGGTCGAGGGCGTAGGTGCTGCCGCGGCGTGCCTCCAGGCGGGAGGCGGTGGCGTGGGCGCGCGGGCCGTGTGTCTCATCGAGGCGGAGGATCAGGTCGCATCCGTAGGGCGGGGCTTCGGGGGTGTCCGGATGGAAGGGCGTACCGGAGGTGAGGTCGGGGGGCAGGGGCGGGGTGATGGCGTAGCCGCCGGTGACGCGGGTCGAGTGCACGGCTGCTCTCCTTCGGTAGCTGTGGGTGGGGTGGGTGCGGGTCAGAGGTGGCCGACGCCGCCGTAGGTGTGGGTGGTGTGCGGGGCGCCGTCGTCGGTCCCGTCGGGCTCCCACTGGCTCACCGGGACCAGCCCGGGGCCGATCGCGGTGAGGCCGGTGAAGAACGCGGCGATCTCCTCGAAGGAACGCGGGATGGAGGGGATCCCGGCGTCGCCCAGGAGGCGCGCGGTGCGGTGGATCAGCTCCGGGTCGTGCTCGTGGGCGAGGTGCGACAGCACGAGCGCGCTCCCGGGCGCCAAGGCGCCGAGCAGGCGCTGGACGGCTGCGTGCGGCTGCTCGTTATCGGCGACCTGGTCGACGATGCCTGTCATGACCAGGGCCACGGGCCGGTCAAGGTCGAGGTGGACAGCGGCTTCGGTGAGGATCTCGTCCGGCCGCCCCAGGTCGCCGAGTACCGTCCTGGCACATTCCCACACGTCGCCGTAGTACGTGGCGGTGTTGAGGTGGGCGACGACCTCGGGGTCGCGGTCGACGTAGAGGACTCGGGCACGGCGCCGGTGGTAGCGGAAGGCGATGTCGTGGGTCGCCGGGGTCGACCGCGGCGGCAGCCCGGGCCCGATCTCCACGAACTGCGCGATACCCGTGGTGCCTGCGAGGTGGGTGACGGCCCGGATCTGGAAGGCCCGGTCGGCGCGCGCCATCTCTCTCACCGGAACACCACTCGCCGTCAGCTTCGCCACGAGGGCCTCGTCCCCGGGGTAGCCGTCACGCGCCTCCGGAGCGTCCCCGAGGGCCGCGAGGTGGAACCGGGCACTGCTCACCGGCTGAAATGCGGCGGTCATCAGCATGACGCGCCCCCGCTCGACGCTTCGAGTCCGGTGGTGAGGTCGACGGGCGTGGTGCCGGTGAGGCGGGTGACTGTGAGGTCCGCGAGCAGCCACGGCAGCAACGGGTTGTCGTAGGGGAGCCGTACGCCGGTCGTCGTCTGGACCGGCGGCCCGCCGGGACGCCCGGGGTCGGGCTGGTAGAGGACGCCGTGGTATCCCCACAGCCTCGGGTAGCGGACCCGTACCATCCGGTGTCCCCGGGCGAGGGCCGGGCACTGCCGGAGGGCGAACACCGCGCAGGGTGTCACGCAGACGGGCGGGGTGACCGTCAGGATCCCGTCGGCAACCTCATCCGCGCCGCCGAGGAGCCACACCTGCCCGTCCGGGTGCGGCGGCGGCCGGTGTCCGCAGATCTGGCACACGAGCCGGTCCGCGGCCCGCCGCTGACGGCGCGTGTCGACCACGTCGTACAGCGGCCGGCTCCCGGCGCCGGGACTGCGCGGTCCACGTCCACGCGCGCGGAGCACCCCGTCGTCGGTACGGTCGTGGACGCTCTCGTCGGCGTAGGCGATCCCCCGCCCGCCAGGCGCGAGCACGACCGGCTCGGGGAGGTTGGGGGCGTCGGACCACGGCGTGATCCACGGCACCACCCGCCCCCGGAACGTGGGGAGTCCGATATCGGTCACCGGGCCACCACCCGGTTCGCATAGACGTTGAGAATGTGCTCGGGACACGTAATGACCCCGGGTTGGACCTCCACCGGAACGGCGGTCTCCCGCTCACACACCCGGCGCAGCACCAGTTCAGGAGCGGGCGGACGTTCGGCAAGCAGGCAGTCCAGCACTTCCGGCTGCGTACGGAAGAACTCCCGCGCCAGCTCCTTCATCGGCCCCGCCCACGGACTCGGATACGGCGGCGCGGTGGGGGCGGGCAGGGCCGCGAAGTACGCGGCCGTGTGCCGTCCCGGCCGGCGGTGAGGCAGTAAGCGCCCTACTCGGGCGAACGCGTGGGCGATAGCATCACGCATACGGCGGATCAGCTCCTTCGGAAAGCTGCTCTGACGAGCCCCGGCGAGCCGTTAACGGCGGCCCTCCGGGGCGTCCCTATTCGTGTCCCGGCCCGACAGGGGCAAGCGGACTCGGGGGGACCGTCCGATCGTTGCGCCATAGGGCGCGAGGGCAGCTCAGCTGCCGTTTTTCTCGTGCGGTTCCTGCTCGACGACCACGACGAAGCAGTGCTTCAGCAGGGCACTGGACGTGGTACAGGGCCGATCGGTCACAATCCCCTGCGCTCCACTGGACGCCACAAGCCGTTCCGCCTCGGCCCACGACGTCGCTTCGGCCGTGACGGTCCAGTCTCGTACGCGCGCATAGACACGCAGTCGGGATATGGCTATGCGCCCTTCCGTACCGGAGTGGAGGACGACGCCGACCCTGTCGCGTCCGTAGGGCGGCGTGATGCCCGCTGCTGCGTCGGCAAGGCAGGCTCGGAGGGCCCGCTGTTGTCCGGTTCGGGTCATAGTGCGACTGTCCCGTGATAGCAGCACGGGCGGAAGAAGAGCCCCGTACGAGGCCGACGATCCGTCAAGTCAGCAGTCGTACGGGGCGTATGAGCCCGGCCGATGAAACCGCGCGGACTCGTATGCGTCGTAGGGTCAGAGGGCTGTCCTCACCGTCGCGGGGGAGAATCCACTTCCGTCCGAACCGGTCGCGAGCAGCTTGGATACGCGACGTAGCCGAGCCGTCGAGGCACGGCCGACCTTCTCCACGATGACGGACGGCAGAGCCTGGTGACGAGCCCAGACCGGGTGATCGAGCAGGACTCGCTCCAGGGTGTCCAGCGACGCGTCCCACATCTTCGCGTCGGCCTGCGCCATCGCCTTGTCCATGGCGTACCGGCTGCGCGCCGCCCCGGACAGCGACGCCTCGTGCTGCGGCTTGATGTCGGCGATCAGTCCCAGTGCCTCGCCGGCCTGCCCCAGCGCGACCTTGATCCCCACCGCTTGAGTGCTCGCCGTGACCGGCCCGAAGACTGTGCCGTAAGCCTGGGCCTCACGCCCCATTCGGGCCCCGGCGGCGTGGGACTGGCTGAGGTAGTCGCCCGCCAAGCCACCGTTCCCGATCCGCGATGCGACGACGGCGGCGAAGTTGATGTGCGACCCGTACGCGACCAACTCCTCAGTCGTCGCCCGGGAGAACCGCGGCTCGATGTCCGTGGCCGCCTTCTCCGCAAGGATCAACGACTCCTTGAGCCGGGCATCCCGCAGGTAGATCCACGCCCGCCCCGACATCACCAACGCGCTGCTCAGCCCGTCATCGGAGCGGGATGCGGCCGCCTGTGCGTGTCCGATGGCGGCATAGGCAAGATCGCGGGCACCCATCAGATTCGCCACATAGGCGGCGAGGCGGTACGCGTCCGACAGGACTGTCCACGCCTTCGCCTGCTGCCCGTCGGACTGCTCCCGCACACAGGCCGCGGCCTCCGTGATGAGCGGGCCCGCCAGCGCCCCGACAGCCACGTACTTGCCTTCCCAGTACAGCGCCCAGCAGTGCCGGGCGGTCTTGGTCAAGGCGGGGAGCGTCGGCGCCGTGACGGTGTCGGGGAGTAGGCCGGCCGATGTGTCGTGTACGGCTTGCGACAGGCTTCTGACCGTGGCCCGGTCGTCCTGCTCCATGCCCCGGCGAGGCCCCTGCTGGCCGAGGATTACTGCTGTATCGGTCCCCAGGGCCGAGGCGATCCGCAGAAGCGTCTGCAACGTGAGGCGCTTGTCCTGTTCGGCCTGCTGGATCGTCGGCAGGGACAGCCCTGTCAGCTCGGCAAGGTCGGACTGACGAAGTGTCTTCCCTCGAAGGATCTTGATTCGTTGACCTGTTGTGTACTCGCTCCAACGCGCCATACCGGTCTCCTGGTTCTCAGCATCCACTGGGGACGGTACCCGTGACTGACGCGCGGCCACACGGGTTCTCGGGACTCGACAACTCCCGCGAAGCAGCAATCTGCCTCGAAATCCGGGCTGTCACCAGAACCCCGACGTGCCACGGGACTGGCGCCGGTGCCCCCTGGGGTCGTGGCGCGCGTGCCGATCGTCGTGCACCCCCCGCGCGTCAGGGCGCCGCGAAGGTGTCGAGGGCATCGAGCAGGCGGGTTCTGGTGGCGGCGGAGCCCAGGTGGCCGGCGTTCTCGATCACGGTCAGTTCGGCGTCCGGCCAGGCCCGGACGAGTTCCCAGGCGGTGTCGAGGGGGCTGCTCAAGTCGAGCCGTCCATGGGTCAGCGCCCCGGGGATCCCGGTCAGGCGGTGCGCGTCGCGCAGCAGGGCGCCCTCCTCAAGCCAGGCGCCGTGGGCGAAGTAGTGGGAGCAGATCCGGACGAACCCGAGCCGGGCCCGGTCGGGCCGGTCGGCGTACGGGTTGCGGCGGGGGCCGGGCTCGGCGGAGACCACCGCGTCCTCCCAGGCGCACCAGTCGTTCGCCGCCTTCTCGCGGACCGCCGCTTCGGGGTGGTTCATCAGCCGGGCGTAGGCGCCGACCACATCGCCGTCGCGGGGCGTGCCGGGGGCGCCCGCGAGGAAGCGGTCCCACTCCTCGGGGAAGAACCGGCCGACGCCCCGGTACAGCCAGTCGGTCTCGGAGCGGCGGGTGGTGGTGACACTGGACAGGACGATCTCCGACACCCGCTCCGGGTGCTCCTCGGCGTAGGCCAGGATCAGGGTCGAGCCCCAGGAGCCGCCGAACAGCAGCCAGCGGTCGATGCCCAGGTGCCGCCGGAGCCGTTCCATGTCGGTGACGAGCCGGTCGGTGGAGTGGTGGCGCAGATCGGTGCCGGGGTCGGCGGCGTGCGGGGTGCTGCGTCCGCAGCCGCGCTGGTCGAAGAGGACGATGCGGTACCGCTCCGGGTCGCAGTAGCGGCGCATCCGTTCGGTGCAGCCGCTGCCGGGGCCGCCGTGGACGACGACGGCGGGTTTGCCGTCCGGATTGCCGCAGACCTCCCAGTAGAGGCGCTGGCCGTCGCCGACGTCGAGCATGCCGGACGCGTACGGCTCGACGGGCGGATACAGCTCACGGGCGGTGATCACGGCGGTGACTCCCCTCGCAGAGATACAACAGCGCTGTTACATTACTTCCCGTGTCCACCCCTCCTTCCGTTCCCCGGCGCGGACCCGAACTCCTCGGCACCCGGCTGCGCCATCTGCTGGAGCTGCTCGACGGCGATGTCGCGGCCGTCTACGCGGACCTCGGTCTGCCGGGGTTCCGCCCCCGCTACACCCCGGTCGTCCGTGTCCTGGCCGCCGAAGGACCCCGCTCCATCCGGGATCTGGCGCTGGCCACCGGGGTCACCCACTCCGCCATGAGCCAGACGGTGGCGCGGATGGCGGAGGACGGCCTCGCGACCCTCTCCCCCGGCGCCGACGCCCGCAGCCGGATCGTCCGGCCGACCCCGGCGGCCGAGGAGCTGCTTCCCGTCCTGGCCCGTGAGTCGGCCGCGACCGCCGAGGCCGCCGCCCGCCTCGAAGCGGAGCTGTCGTATCCGCTGAGCGCCCTGGTCGACGAGGCGATCGCGGCCCTGCGCGGCCGCCCGATGCGCGCCCGGATCGCGGAGTGCGCGAAACCCGCGCCCCCCGAAGACCCCGAAGACCCCGAGAACCCCGAGACCCGCGAGAACACCAAGAACACCGAGAACCCCGCCCAAACCGCGTAGACCGCGTTCCGGGCAGGAAGGTCCCGGCCGGAACGCGGGAACCGGCCGCCGTCCCGCGAGCATCGCTATGGGCGCGAAGAGGTGCGCACGGGGGCGGTCGAGGGGATGACACGTACCGGCGCGTGCCGAACGGACACGGTACGAAGGGCGGGGATCGTGGCGTATGCGAAGGCCCGGCCGGGGTGGGGACCCCTGGCCCTGTGCGGACTGCTGCTCGCGGGCTGTACCGGCGGCGGGGGCGGGGACGACGCGCGGGAGGGGCGGCCGTCACGCGGCGATGTGGTCGTCGCCGCGCCGGATCCGGCCGTATCGCCCGTTCCCGCTCCCAAGCCGGCCGACCCGGAGGCGCAGCCCGGAACACCGGAGGAGGCCCGGAAGCTGATCGCGAGGGTGATCGCCGGGCCCGGGGAGTTCCCCGCCGAGGTGCGCGAGGCCGCACCGTACGAGAGCGATCCGCGCACCTGGTCGGTGTTGCGCGGCGACTGTGTCTGGAACCGCGAGCCGCTGCCCGGCGACGTCCTGGCCACCCTCACCCGGCATTTCGAGATCCCTCCGGCGGCGGGCCGGGGCCGGGTGCGGCTCTCGGCGACCGTCACCGTCCATCGTGCGGCCGCTGACGCCGCCTGGGAGCAGGCCCGGATGGTGGAGGAGTCCCTCCACTGCGACGAGCAGGTGCTCCGCGGCGGCGAGCGGCTGACCGGTCTTGTGTCCCAGCCGGCCAGGCTCGGTGAGGGCGCCAACCTGTACAGCGAGGACTCGTTGGGGGAGACGGGGACGTGCGTCAGCGACCAGCACGGCGGGCCGTACCCGTATTCGTGGCAGCAGGTGACGTACGGCTCGATGGTGGCGTCGGCTTCGGTGTGCGGGGGGCGGGGTTACGGCATGGAGGAGTTGATGAAGATCATGGTCAAGGCCGTGCCGACGATGCAGCTCCGGGCGCGTGAGGAGATCGGACGCGATACCGGGACCAAGGACGGCGTCCCCGGGTCCGGACCCGGCGCGTCCGCGCCGACGCCGTCCGCGCCCGCGCCGACGGCGTCGAAGGGCGGCAGGTGATGGAGCGGCTGCTTCCGGAGGACCCCTCGCGGCTGGACGCGTACCGGCTGCTGGGCCGGCTGGGCGCGGGCGGCATGGGCGTGGTCTATCTCGCGCGCGCCGCCGACGGCGACCTGGCCGCGATCAAGGTGATCCAGCCCGATTTCGCGGCGGAGCCCTCCTTCCGGGCCCGGTTCCGGCGTGAGGTGGCCACGGCCCGCCGGGTGCGGAGCCCCTGGGTGGTACCGGTCCTGGACGCGGATACGGAAGCCGGGGCGCCGTGGCTCGCCACGGCGTTCGTCCCGGGCCCGTCGCTGGCCGAGGCGGTCGTGGAATGCGGCCCGCTGCCTCCGGAGGCCGTCCGGGTGCTGGGCAAGGTGCTGGCCCGCGCGTTGACCGAGGTGCACGCGGCGGGGCTGGTGCACCGGGACGTCAAGCCGGGCAATGTCCTGCTGGCGATGAACGGGCCCCGGCTGATCGACTTCGGTATCGCGCGCTCCACGTCCGCCGAAGCGACCGAACTGACCTCGGCCGGGGTCGTGGTGGGCACACCGGGGTTCCTCGCCCCGGAACAGGCACGGGCCGACACGGTGGGCCCGGCGGCCGACATCTTCTCGTTGGCCTGTGTGCTCGCCTACGCGGCCACCGGGCGCCCCCCGTTCGGTTCCGGCGCGGTGGACGCGCTGCTGTACCGCACCGTGCACGACGCGCCCGATCTGGCGGACGTCCGGGACGAGGGCCTGCGGGATCTGCTCGGCCGCTGTCTCGCCAAGGACCCGGCGGGCCGGCCCGGGGCCGCCGAGGTGGACGGGGCACTGACGGGCGACGCGCCGGAGGGCACGATCGACTGGCTGCCGGACCGGGTGGTGTCGGTGATCGCCCGGCGCGCGGACGCCGTACTGGCGCTGCCGGGCATCGATTCGACGCTCGCCGTGGGCGGGGACACCGAGCGCCGGGACCCGCCGGGGCGGCGCCGCGTCCTCGCCCTGGCCGCCGGGGGTACGGCGCTGCTGGCGGCGGGCGGCGGGGGCGCCCTGTGGTGGGCGCTCCGTGATCGGGACGAGGGCCCGGGGGCGGGCGCGGAACCGCGGCGGGTCATCGGCGTCCACGCGGACCTCAGCGGCCCGCAGAAGGCGGAGGGCATCGCGCAGGAACGCGCCGCCCGGCTGGCCGCGGCCGAGTTCAACGCCCGTGCGGACAAGCCGTTCACGCTCTCCCTCGACGTGGTCGACGACAAGGGCGAGGCGGCCCGCGCCGTGGGCGCCGCCCGGCGGCTGACGGGCGATCCGGCCGTCCTGGCCGTACTCGGACCGACCGGCTACACCTCGGCCGTGGCCGCCGTGGAGGTGTACGAGCGGGCCCGGCTCCCCCTGGTGTCGGTGTCCGAGCTGTCGCTCGCCGCGGCCCACACATCGCTGCTCGCGGTTCCGAAGTGGTACTACCGGGCCGCTCCGATCCGCCCCTACACGGCCTACGTGACGATGATGGCGATCGCCGCGCAGGGCGCCCGCCGCCCCGGCATGCTGATCGACCGCGCCGGCGGCTTCCCCCGCTGGGAACTGACCTTCCTGGCGAAGGGGGCGGCGGGCAATCTCGGTCTCGACCTGAAGGTGCGGGTGGTTCCGGAACGGGCCGAGCCGGCCGCCGTCCTGGGCGACATGCTCTCCCGGGGTATCGACGCCCTCTACTACACCGGCACACCCGAACGGGCCGCCGTGGTGGCCCGCGCCCTCGGTGAACGCGGTTTCACCCGGCCCCGGTTCCTCGACGCGTCATCGGCGACGGCGGCCTTCGTCCGCGCCGCGGGCGCGCGCGGCGACGGCTGGCAGGCGATCACCTCGCACATCGGTCCCGGCGCCGCGCGGGTACGGAGCTTCGCGACCGCGTACCGCGAGCGTTACGGCTCCGCCCCGGCGACCGGAGCGGCGGAGACGTACGACGCGATCCGGATGCTGGCCGACCGGATCGCCGCCCTCAAGGACGGCGCCGGCCGCCGGGAGCTGGGCGGGGCCCTGGCGGGGGTCAGGTACAAGGGTCTTACGCAGACCTTCGCCTATGACGAAAGCCGCCTTCTGAAGGCCGAGCACGTCCACCACTACCGGGTCGAGCGGGGCGGTTTCGGCTATGTGGGCCCGTTGAAGGTGCCCAACTGACGGTCCGGCGGGAACGGCGGAAACCGCGGGGACTGCGGGGACTGCGGGGACTGCGGGCCGACGGAACGGCAGGACCGGCGAGAACGGCAAGAGCGGCAAGACCGGCGGGAACAGCCGGGCCGGCGAGAACGGCGAGAACAGTAGACCGGGCGAGGCGAGGAAGAACGTATGCGCGGACTACGGCCCGGGGACCCCGAGTCGCTCGGCGGTCACCGGCTGCTCGCCCGGCTCGGTTCGGGCGGGATGGGCACAGTCTATCTGGCCCGCGCGGCCGACGGCACACCCGTCGCCCTGAAGGTGATCCGCCCCGAACACGCCGCCGATCCGGCGTTCCGGGCCCGGTTCCGCCGCGAGGCGCGGCTCGCGGGCGGGCTCGGCGGACCGTGGGTGGTCCCGGTGACGGCGGCCGACACCGAGGCCGCCGCGCCCTGGCTTGCCACCGCTTTCGTACCGGGCCCCTCACTCGCCGACGCGGTGGCGGCGCTGGGGCCGCTGCCGGGGGGAACTGTCGCCGCGCTCGGCGCCCGGCTGGCGCGGGCGCTCACGGAGGTGCACACGGCGGGTCTGGTCCACCGGGACGTCAAGCCGGGCAATATCCTGCTCGCCCTGGACGGCCCCCGGCTGATCGACTTCGGTATCGCCCAGGGCGCGGGGGCGACGGTGCTCACCGCGCCGGACGCGCTGATCGGTACGCCCGGCTTTCTCGCGCCCGAACAGGTCCGGGCCCGCGACGGCGGGACGGCGGCGCCCGGTGACGTCTTCGCGCTCGGCTGCGTGCTGGCGTACGCCGCGACCGGGCGGCGGCCGTTCGGAACGGGCGACCCCGGCGCGGTGCTGTACCGCACGGTCCACGAGGAGCCGGACCTCGACGGGCTGGCCGGAGCGGTACCGCCGGAGCTGGCCGCGGCGATCGCGGGGTGCCTGGCGAAGCCACCCGGGCGGCGGCCCACCGCGGCCGGACTCCGGGCGGTCTGCGAGGCCGCCGGGGGGTCGGGCGACGGCGAAGGATGGCTGCCTCCGGAGGTGGTGCGTCTGGTGGCGGACCGCTCGGCCCGGGCCCTGGACCCGCCGCCCCGGCTGCCCGCGGATTTCCCCACCGTGCGCCAGGAGCGGGAGCCGGAGCCGCCCACGAAGCCCACGAAGCCCACGAAGCCCACGAAGCGGCGCCCCACCCGGCGGAGGGCGCTGATCATCGGCGGTTCGGCGGCCGTGGCCGCGTCGGGCGCCACCGCGGCGGCGCTGTTGTCGCGACGCGACCCCGGCCGGGGCACCGGCCGCCCGGTGCCGACCCGGACGATCGCGCTACAGGCGGATCTGTCCGGCGGCGGTACCGGTACGGCGCAGGAGCGCGGGGCCCGGATCGCGATCGCCCGGCACAACGCCCGCGACGACGCGCCCTTCCGGCTGGCGCTGACGGTCCGGGACGATCGCGGCGAGGCCGGCCGGGCGGCGGCGACGGCCCGGCGCCTCGTCGCGGACGCGGCGGTGTGCGCGGTCATCGGTCCCGGCACGGTCGCCGCCGCGGGCGCCGCCGCGCCGGTGTACACCGAGGGCTCGATGCCGTTCCTGCTGGTGTCGCCGGACCCGGACCAGGTCGGAACCGGTGTCGTCGGCCCCCGTACCCTCTGCGCGGTCCGGGCGCCCTCCTCGTACCGCTCCTTCCCGGTGATCTCCTATCTGACCCGGGTGGCCGACAGCCGTCGTACGGCCGTCATCGAGGACGCCGCGTCGGGCGCCGCGGCCAGGGTCCTCAGCCGGGATCTGCGCGAGTCGCCGCCGAACCAGCCCGACGGCACGGTGTCCGTGGAGGTGATGGCAGCCGACCGGGACGACTTCGGGCCCGTGGTCGACCGGGTGCTGGACACCCGGCCGCAGGCCGTGGTCTTCGCCGGAACCTCGGCCACCCGCGCGGCGGCCTGCGCCCGCGCGCTCGCCGCGGCCGGTTTCACCGGCACCCGCGCCGGTGTCGAACCGGCGATGCGGCCGGAGTTCCTGCGGGCGGCGGGGAGGGCGGCCGACGGCTGGGTCTTCGAGGCGCCCTACGCCGAGCCGCGGTCGGCCACCACCGGGGCCGCGAAGGCGTTCACCGCCGCCTACCGCGAGCGGTACGGCACCGCGCCGCCCCGCTGGTCCGCCGAGGCCCACGACGCGGTGGGGCTCGTCGCCGCCGCCCTGGACTCCTTCGGGTCACGGGAGTCCGTCGCGCCGGGCGAGGTGGCCGAGCGGATCTTCCGCTCCTCGTACGAAGGCGTGGCGAAACCACTCCGCTTCCAGCCGGGCGGCCTCCAACTGCTCCAGTTCGAGGCGTCCTCGTTCCTGTACCGGGCCGACCGGGGGTCGTTCCGCTGTCTGGGACGGTACGACCAGGTGAAGTAGGCGGACACCGGGTGCCCCGGCGCGGGGAGCCGGTACGGCCGGTCAGGGGGACACGGGCGGCGTTCCGGGGCCGTCAGCCGTTCCCGCCGGCCTCCCGGAGGGGCCCCGGCGCCGCGCAGCCGTGGGCGCGGGCCGAAGCGGTGGCGAAGGTGGTGAGCGCGCGGCGGGCGGACGGGTCCCGCGCGCCGTGCGGGAGTACGTACAACGCGGGCTCATCGCCGAGCCCGCAGGACGCGCTCACCGTCACGGACCCGGTGTCCGGCTCGTCCCGGTCCTCCGGGTCCGTCCGGTCCTCCAGGTCCTGCCGGGCCTCCCGGGCGTACGGCCCGTAGTACGCCTCCAGCGGGTAGCCGCGCCGGTCCGGCGGTGAGCCGCCGAACTCCTCCGCGCCCGGGGTCCCGACCACCCGGCAGTACGCGCGCGGCGCGAGCCCGGGTGCGCTCTCCAGCAGCCGGGCGCCGGGGAAGTCCGGCCGTATCCCGGCGCAGGCGCCGCGCGCGGCGGCGGGCGGGACGGCCTCGTCGTCGACGGGCGCGAGCGGGGCCGTCGTCGGTACGTCCCCGGTCCGCGCGCCGCAGCCGTACCGCTCCGTCGCCGCCGCCGCGACGGCGGTGATGAGACGGGCCAGCCCGACCCGGTCCTCCGGGTCGTCCGTGGCACTGCCGTCGATCGTGGTCTCGGCGGTGACCAGCAGGTCCGGCGCGGCCTCCGGCCGCTCTCGTGAGCAGTCGAGGAGGACGGCGGCTGACGCGTCGTCCGAGCCGCCTTCGCCGTGGTCGAGGAAGCCGTACCAGCCGTGGCCGACGGGTACGGGTTTCCTGGCGGAGGTCCCCGGGTACGGGAGGCCGTCCCGGCCCGCTCCCCCGGTCCCGTACGCGGGTACGGACCGTACGCCGATGTCCACCGTGCTCTCCCGGTCCGGGTGCTCGCCGTCCCCGCCGCCGGTACGGGTGATGACGCAGCGCACCGTGAGGGGCCGGGCCGACCGCACGCCGTCGGCGACCGCGGCGTCCGTGCCTTCCGACACGGCCCGGTCGGGGTCGTCGGCGAGCGGTCCTGAGCCGAGGACGGCCCGGACCTCCGGTACCGGCGCCAGACCGTCGCAGGCGGACGCCGACGCCCGGTCGAGGGCGTCGCCTTCGGACCCGTCGCCGAAGACGAACCACGCGGCGGCGGCCAGCGACAGGGCGAGCGCCCCCGCCGCGGCGGTACGGGGCACACGTCGGCGGGGCGCCCCGGCCGCTGCCGCGTGCGTGTCGACGGGTTCGTCGAAGACGATCTCCCCCCTCGGCCGGACGTCGGCACCGTCACCGGGGCGGCTCATCCGGACTCCCCCGGGAGCGTCGTGGTGTCCCGGCACCCGGACCGCGCCGGCCAGGCGTCGGGCGCGGCCAGATAGCGGGCCAGTACGCGCCGTGCCGTCTCCTCCAGCCGGTCGACGTCCGCGCGCGCCAGCCGGCTGCGGCCGTCCTCGCCGGGGGCGACGTACGGCGGGACGACGGCGACCCGGTGGTAGACCCGCGCGCCCCCGCACCGGGACGAGGCCCGCGCCACGGCCCACGGCGAACCTCCGGTCCACTCCCAGGAGCCGTCGTCGCGCCGCACGGGCGACGCGGTGCCGCTGTCTTCGTACACGTTGGTCCCCCATGCGCCGGAGCCGCTCACCGCCTCGATCCGGTCCCCGCCGGGGCGCCCGGCCCCGCAGGCCCCGACGCGGGTCGTGTACGGCGCCACCGGGTCGGCCGGCCGGCCGCCGCCGAGCCCCGGTACGCCCCGGCCGAGCCAGCGGCAGAGGGCCGTCCCGGCGGTGGGTTCCCCGGCCGCGACGGGGGCGACCGGCGCAGCGCCGCAGCCGGCGCGCGCGGTGACCCAGTCGGCGACCGCGACGGCGGTACGGGCCGCCGCCCGGCGGTCCGCCAGATCCCGGGCGGCGTCGGCGCCGGGATCGGGATCGGGATCGGGTGTCGACCGGTCGCGCGGCAGGTCGACCCGGATCCGCAGATCGGTCGTCCGTTCGCCGCCGTGCCGGACGACCCCGGCGGGACAGGTGACGACGAGGTCGGCGGCGGCCAGGCCCCGGGAGAGGGAGGACTCGCCGAGCGCGGAGGGCGGCAGCGCCAGCGGGAACGCCTGCCCCTCCGGGCGCGGCAGGGTCGGGCCGCCGTCGTCCCCCGGCCGCCCGAGGGCGACCGCGCGCACCACGGCCTGCGCTCCGTACGCGCCGCGCGGCCCGCCGCCGCCCCAGGACAGCCGGCACTCGTACAGCGCGCGGGTCCCCCGCGCGGGGTCGGTACCGACGAGGGTGCCGTACTCGGTCAGCCGCCCCCGGGAGGTGTCGGGGAGGTACGGGCGCAGCCGCTCGGCGGGCAGCAGCCCCCGGCAGGCGCGGTCTAGCTGGGCGCGGTTGTCGGCGGCGCGGTCCCGTCGGGTCAGCTCGTCGGCGACGGAGGTGCCCGCGGCGACCAGCGCGATCAGCGCCAGTGCCGGAACGGCCCAGGTACGAGTACGGGGCCGGGCCCGGCCGGCGGGCGGTATCGGCGCTTCCCCGCCCGAGCCGCCCCAGCCGCCCGCGCCGCCTTCGTCCGTACGTAACCCGCCCGTTCCCCGCATCCGTCCCCCACGCCCCCGGCCTCCGGACCTCGGTTCACGGTCCGCGCCGGACGCTACCAAAGGACAGCCGCCGGGCCCGGCCATCACCGGCCGATACGCCGCCGGTACGGAGCTGACCTGCCCGGACCCTGTCCGGGTCCGGCCGGGACATGTCCGGGACAGCCGATTCCCTTGCTCTCGCGGCCCGTTCGAGCGGAGAGTGGGGAGTGCCGCCGCGCACCGCAGACAGGGGCACTGATCGCGGGTGCGGACGGCCACGGGGGAAACACGGGGGAACACACGAATGGCCTCGGCCGACGACACGGGGATCGACCGAGGCCATTCGTCAGGCGGACACCGCGCCCCCGGCGCCCGTGCCACCCGTACGCATACGGGCCCATAAACAAAACGATGAACCGGAAGACGAACGAGAATCCGGACTACCGGACTAGAAGACGGACTCCGCCTCGTTCATACGCTCCTCGGGCACCTTCTTCAGCTCCCGCACCGCGTCCGCGAGCGGCGCCATCACGATCTCCGTGCCGCGCAGGGACGTCATCCGTCCGAAGTCGCCCCGGTGCGCGGCCTCGACCGCGTGCCAGCCGAAGCGGGTGGCGAGGACCCGGTCGTACGCCGTCGGAACGCCGCCGCGCTGCACATGCCCGAGGATGACCGGCTTGGCCTCCTTGCCGAGCCGGTGCTCCAGCTCGGCCGCCAGCCGGTTGCCGATGCCCAGGAAACGCTCGTGGCCGAACTGGTCGATCTCGCCCTTGCGGTAGTCCATGGAGCCCTCCGCCGGGTGCGCGCCCTCGGCGACACAGACGACGGCGAACTTCTTGCCCCGGGCGAACCGCTCCTCGACCATCTTGACCAGGTCCTGGACCTCGAAGGCGCGCTCCGGGAGGCAGATGCCGTGGGCGCCGCCCGCCATCCCGGACTCCAGGGCGATCCAGCCCGCGTGCCGCCCCATCACCTCGACGACCATGACCCGCTGGTGCGACTCCGCGGTGGTCTTGAGCCGGTCGATGGCCTCGGTGGCGACCGTCACGGCCGTGTCGAAGCCGAAGGTGCGGTCGGTGGCGGAGATGTCGTTGTCGATGGTCTTCGGTACGCCGACGACCGGCATCCCCGCCTCCGCGAGCATCCGGGACGCGGTGAGGGTGCCCTCGCCGCCGATCGGGATGAGGACGTCGATCCCGTACCGCCGCTGTATCTCCCCGCAGTTCTCGGCCGCCTCGCGCAGCCGCGCGCGCTCCAGCCGGGCCGAGCCGAGGATGGTGCCGCCCCGGGCGAGGATGCCGCTGACCGCGTTGAGGTCGAGGGGGCGGTAGTGCCCGTCGAGAAGGCCCTTGAAGCCGTCCTCGAAACCGATGACCTCGTCGCCGTGCCCGGTGATGGCCCGGTGCACGACCGACCGGATGACCGCGTTCAGTCCGGGGCAGTCGCCTCCGGCGGTGAGCACTCCGATTCGCATCGCGCTGTGTCTCCTGCTCGTCAATGGGACGTTTGAGCCGGAAAACAATTGTTCCACGCCGCGGGGGCCGCCGCTGCCGCTTCCCTCCGCGGCCGCCCTCGGCTCCCGCGCCCGTCCCTCCGAGCCCGAGCCTGTCCCCTCCGGGCCTGAGCCCGCCAGGCGCTTAGCGCACCGACAGAGGTATCGTCAAGGGGGAAATCCGCTCACCGGCGGGTTCTTTTACGGCCCCCACCAGGGCATAAACGTACAAAACACATAGAACACCACAACTGACGAGTCGCACGAGCATCACGGTGGCGTGAGCTGGCGGACGGGCGGACAGGAGAACACACGTGACGCGCAGCGTGTACGTGACCGGAATCGACCGCGGGGACGGCCGGCAGGTCGTCGAGCTGGGAGTCATGGAGCTGCTGACCCGCCAGGTGGACCGGGTGGGCGTCTTCCGGCCCCTGGTGCACGACGGCCCCGACCGGCTGTTCGAGCTGCTCCGGGCCCGCTACCGGCTGACCCAGGACCCCGCGACCGTCTACGGCCTCGACTACCACGAGGCGTCCGCCCTCCAGGCCGAGCAGGGCACCGACGAGCTGGTCTCGCGGCTGGTGGACCGCTTCCACCGGGTCGCCAGGGAGTACGAGGTCGTCCTCGTCCTCGGTACCGACTTCGCCGCCACCCAGCTCCCCGACGAGCTGGCGCTCAACGCGCGGCTGGCCAACGAGTTCGGCGCCTCCGTGATCCCGGTGGTCGGCGGGCGGGGCCAGACCGCGGAGTCGGTACGGGCCGAGGCGCGCAACGCCTTTCGCGCGTACGAGGCGCTGGGCTGCGACATCCTCGCCCTCACGGTCAACCGGGTGGCCCCCGCCGACCGGGAGTCCATAGCCGAGCGGCTCGCGGCCCGCCTCCCCGTCCCCTGCTACGTCCTCCCCGACGAGCCCGCCCTCGCCGCGCCGACGGTCGCCCAGATCACCCACGCCCTCGGCGGAACGGTCCTGCTGGGCGACGACTCCGGTCTCGCCCGCGACGCGCTCGACTTCGTCTTCGGCGGCGCCACCCTGCCGAACTTCCTCACGGCCCTGACCCCCGGCTGCATGGTCGTCACCCCCGGCGACCGGGCCGATCTGGTGGTCGGCGCGCTGGCCGCGCACTCCGCGGGCACCCCGCCCATCGCGGGCGTCCTGCTCACCCTCGACGAGCGGCCCACCGCCGAGGTCCTCACCCTGGCGTCCCGGCTGGCCCCGGGCACCCCGGTGATCTCCGTCGCCGCCACCAGCTTCCCCACCGCGGCCGAGCTGTTCCGTCTTGAGGGCAAGCTCAGCGGCGCCACCCCGCGCAAGGCGGAGACGGCCCTCGGCCTCTTCGAGCGCCATGTCGACAGCGGCACGCTGCTGGAGCGGCTCGCGGTGGCCCGCAGCGGCCGGGTGACCCCGATGATGTTCGAGCACGAGCTGCTGGAGCAGGCGCGGGCCGACCGCCGCCGGGTCGTCCTCCCCGAGGGCACCGAGGAGCGGGTCCTGCGCGCCGCCGATGTCCTGGTCCGCCGGGACGTCTGCGATCTGACCCTGCTCGGCGACCCCGACGTGATCCGCAAGAAAGCCGCCGATCTGGGCATCGACCTGACCTCGGTCCAGCTGATCGACCCGAACACCTCCGAGCTGCGGCAGCCGTTCGCCGAGCGGTACGCGGAGCTGCGCGCCCACAAGGGCGTCTCGGTGGAGCTGGCGTACGACGTCGTGGCCGACGTCAACTACTTCGGCACCCTGATGGTCGAGGAGGGGCTCGCCGACGGCATGGTCTCCGGCTCGGTGCACTCCACGGCGGCCACCATCCGGCCCGCCTTCGAGATCATCAAGACCCGTAAGCCGACCGACCCCGGGGGCGGGGCCGCCATCGTCTCCTCGGTCTTCTTCATGCTCCTCGCGGACAAGGTGCTGGTGTACGGCGACTGCGCGGTCAACCCGGACCCGAACGCCGAGCAGCTCGCGGACATCGCCGTCCAGTCCGCCGCGACCGCCGCCCGGTTCGGTGTCGAGCCGCGGATCGCGATGCTCTCGTACTCCACCGGCACATCCGGCTCCGGCGCGGACGTGGACAAGGTGCGGGAGGCGACCGAGCTGGTCCGCAGGACCAGCCCGGAGCTGCGGATCGAGGGTCCCATCCAGTACGACGCGGCCGTCGAGCCGTCGGTGGCCGCGACCAAGCTGCCCGAGTCCGAGGTCGCGGGCCGGGCGACCGTCCTGATCTTCCCGGACCTGAACACCGGCAACAACACCTACAAGGCCGTCCAGCGGTCCGCGGGCGCGGTCGCCGTGGGACCGGTGCTCCAGGGGCTGCGCAAGCCGGTGAACGACCTGTCCCGCGGCGCCCTGGTCGGCGACATCGTGAATACGGTGGCGATCACCGCGATCCAGGCGCAGCCCGCGCAGGACCGGACCGTACCGGCGCCCGCCCCCGCCCCCGCTCCCGTCTGAAGAACCACCCCGCCCGTCCCCCGTCCAGCACCCCTCCCGGCGACAGAAGGCATCCCACCCGTGACCACCTCCCCCTCCTCCCCCACCGCACCGGACCCGGCGGGCCCGGCCCGGATCCTCGTCCTCAACTCCGGCTCGTCGTCGCTGAAGTACCAGCTGCTCGACATGCGGGACGCGTCCCGGCTCGCGGTCGGCCTGGTCGAGCGGATCGGCGAGGAGGCGTCCCGGCTGGTGCACACCCCGCTGGCCGGGGGCGGGGCCGGGCTGCGGGAGCGGACCGGGGCGATCCCGGACCACGCGGCGGCGCTGGAGGCGGTCGCGGAGGAGCTGGCGGCGGACGGCCTCGGCCTCGACTCGCCGGAGCTGGCGGCGATCGGCCACCGGGTGGTCCACGGCGGACTGCGGTTCTCGGAGCCGACGGTGATCGACGACGAGGTGCTGGCGGAGATCGAGCGGCTGGTGCCGGTGGCACCGCTGCACAACCCGGCGAACATCACCGGGATCAGGACCGCGCGGGCGCTCCGTCCCGATCTCCCGCAGGTCGCGGTCTTCGACACGGCGTTCCACACCACGATGCCGGAGTCCGCGGCGCGGTACGCCATCGACGTGGAGACGGCGGACGCCCACCGGATCCGGCGGTACGGCTTCCACGGCACGTCCCACGCCTATGTCTCGCGCGAGACGGCCCGGCTGCTGGGCAAGGCGCCCGAGGACGTCAATGTGATCGTGCTGCACCTGGGCAACGGCGCTTCGGCCTCCGCGGTGGCCGGCGGCCGGTGTGTGGACACCTCGATGGGCCTGACGCCCTTGGAGGGTCTGGTGATGGGTACCCGGTCCGGGGACGTCGACCCGGCGGTCACCTTCCATCTGCGGCGGGTCGCGGGGATGTCGACGGACGAGATCGACGTCCTGCTCAACAAGAAGAGCGGCCTGGTGGGGCTCTGCGGCGACAACGACATGCGGGAGATCCGCCGCCGGATCGACGAGGGCGACGAGCGGGCGCGGCTCGCGTTCGACGTCTACATCCATCGCCTGAAGAAGTACATCGGAGCGTATTACGCGGTACTCGGCCGGGTGGACGCCGTGGTGTTCACGGCGGGCGTCGGCGAGAACGCGGCACCCGTACGGGCCGCCGCGATCGCGGGACTGGAGGAGCTGGGCCTGACGCTGGACTCGGGTCTCAACGAGGAGCGTTCCCCGCACGCGCGGATCGTCTCGCCGCCGTACGCACGGGTCGCGGTGGCGGTCGTCCCCACGGACGAGGAACTGGAGATCGCCCGGCAGACGTTCGCACTGGTCTCCGCGGAATCACTCGACTGAGCGAATACCCGCCCATTTGTATCTTCCGCCAGACGGAATATTCCGAGTCGAAACAAACCGATAGGATCCGCCTTATGCGCCGTTCCAAAATCGTCTGCACACTGGGCCCCGCCGTCGACTCGTACGAGCAGCTGAAAGCTCTCATCGAGGCCGGTATGAACGTGGCCCGCTTCAACATGAGCCACGGGACCCACGCCGACCACGAGGGCCGGTACGACCGGCTGCGCCGGGCGCAGGAGGACACGGGCCGGGCGATCGGCGTACTGGCCGACCTCCAGGGCCCGAAGATCCGGCTGGAGACCTTCGCCGAGGGACCCGTCGAGCTGGTGCGGGGTGACGAGTTCACCATCACCACCGAGGACGTGCCCGGCGACAAGACCATCTGCGGCACCACGTACAAGGGTCTGCCGGGCGATGTCACCAAGGGCGACCAGGTCCTGATCAACGACGGCAATGTCGAACTGCGGGTCGTCGAGGTCGACGGCTCGCGGGTGAAGACGATCGTCGTCGAGGGCGGCGTCATCTCGGACCACAAGGGCATCAACCTGCCCGGCGCCGCGGTGAACGTCCCGGCGCTCTCCGAGAAGGACGTCGAGGACCTGAAGTTCGCCCTGCGGATGGGCTGCGACCTGGTCGCGCTCTCCTTCGTCCGGGACGCGAGCGACGTCAAGGACGTCCACAAGGTGATGGACGAGGTGGGCCGGCGCGTCCCCGTCATCGCCAAGGTGGAGAAGCCGCAGGCCGTCGAGAACATGCTCGATGTCGTGATGGCGTTCGACGGTGTCATGGTGGCCCGCGGCGACCTGGCCGTCGAGTATCCGCTCGAAAAGGTCCCGATGGTCCAGAAGCGGCTGGTCGAGCTCTGCCGCCGTAACGCCAAGCCGGTGATCGTGGCGACCCAGATGATGGAGTCGATGATCACCAACTCCCGGCCGACCCGCGCCGAGGCGTCCGATGTCGCCAACGCCATCCTCGACGGCGCGGACGCGGTCATGCTCTCCGCGGAGTCCTCGGTCGGCGCGTACCCCCTGGAGACGGTCAAGACGATGTCCCGCATCGTCATCGCCGCCGAGGAGGAGCTGCTCTCCAAGGGCCTCCAGCCCCTGGTCCCCGGCAAGAAGCCGCGCACCCAGGGCGGCTCGGTGGCCCGCGCGGCCTGCGAGATCGCGGACTTCCTCGACGGCCAGGCCCTGATCGCCTTCACCCAGTCCGGCGACACGGCCCGCCGGCTCTCCCGCTACCGGGTCTGCCAGCCGATCCTGGCCTTCACCACCGAGGAGTCCACCCGCAACCAGCTCACCCTGAGCTGGGGCATCGAGTCCTTCGTGGTCCCCCACGTCGACAACACCGACGCCATGGTCGACCTCGTCGACGCCGAGCTGCTGAAGCTCCAGCGCTACAACGAGAACGACACCATGATCATCACCGCGGGATCCCCGCCCGGTGTCCCGGGCACGACGAACATGGTCCGGGTGCACCACCTGGGCTCCAAGTCGTAACCGCCTGACGAGCAACGCCCGACGGGGCCCGGTCCACTCGTGGACCGGGCCCCGTCCCGTTCTCCGGACCCTGACACGCCGCCACACGCTTGGCCCGTGATGATCGACCGTCAGTATGATGCGCGGATAATCGCCGCCGCCGTGAACACGCCGCGCCCCGGACGGACCTGAGCCGACCGGCGCCTCGTCCGGCGCCGCGCACCGGCGATTTCAGTTCGCCAGCAGCAACGGGGGTCCGATGACGCACGAGCCGCCCGGGACGGAGCACGAAGCGCCGGGCCCCGAGCGGGCCGCCACGGCCCGGCGGGCGTCACGGCTGTCGGCCTATGCGGACATGGCACCGGCCCACGGTCAACCGGCCGGCGGGCAACCGTCCGTCGGTCAACGGCAGGGCGCGGCCCGGGAGTGGAGCGCCTCCCCGCCGGTCGGGAGTCCCGCCGCCGGGGAATCGCCGGAGGACCGTCATCGCCGGGAATTCGCGGCGTTGTTGACCGCTTTCCGGGGAACGGCGGTGCTGGTGCCGCTCGGTGAGGGTGCGGGCCCGGAGACCCGGCAGGGCTGGTTGACCGCCGACCACAACGGCATCCGCTTCGTCCTGGCCTTCACCGACGAGGACGCGCTCGCACGGTACGCGGAGCTGCTCGGCCGCTCCCACGAGGAGTGGACGTACCAGACCGTCCTCGGGGCGCGGTTGCTCGATGTGGCGGTGCCCGCGGCCGGGATGCCCTGCGGTATCGCGCTGAACTGCGCCGACGGTGCGCGCGGCATGGTGTTCCCGCCCGTGCGGGGGATCGTGCCGGACGAGGCGGCGATCGATTCCGATCACCATGAGGGGGAGCTCGGTTGAGCAACGACGGGGGTTCCGGCCCGGGGGGAGAGGACCTGCGGGCCCAAGGACTCGACCTGATATCGAAGGGGCTCACCGACGCTCTGGCCGAGTTGAGGGAGCTCGGCATGGTCGGCACGGCCGGGACCGGGCGCGGCTTCGGTGATATCGCGCTCTCCGGTCTGGAGCTGGGGCACGAGGAGGTCGCGGACAAGTTCTCCACGTTCTGCGAGCGGTGGGAGTGGGGTGTCCGCTCACTGATCAACGAGGCCAACGACTTCGCCCGGGGGGCCGGACTGTCGGCCGGCACGTACTACGAGACCGAGAAGCACGTGGAGGGCTTTCTGAAGATCGGCACCAACGCGATGATCGGCAACCCCTACGCCACCGAGGACGAGGTGGTCCGGCAGGGCTGGGGCGATATCGCGAAGTCCGGTGCGTTCGGCGAGGCCGACTACAGCAAGGAGTCGTGGGAGGAGGCCCGGGCCAACGTGGAGCAGGGGTACAAGGACGCCGGGCGCGATCTGATGACCTCACGCTTCCTGATGTACGGTCTCACGCCGCAGAACCTCCACGACGATCTCGGGGTCTCGGACGCCGACTACGACTGGTGGCTGAACGACACCTTCGGCCCCTCCCCCGAGGATCGCGCCGAGGCCGCCCGGCAAGCGCAGGGCGGGCCCGGCGGGGGCGAGGGCTGATGGGTTTTCTCGGCGATCTCGAAGGCGCGGTCAACAAGGGTCTGAGCGTCGGGGAGGATCTGCTCGACTCGGGCAAGGAGAAGCTCGGCGAGGCCGTCGACTACGGCAGCGACAAGCTGGGCAACGCCCTCGACCACGTCGGGTTGGACGAGGCCGGTGACTTCGTCCACAACGCGGGCGACCATGTCGCGGCCGGCCTCGGCGCCACCCCGAGCGAGCAGGGTCTCGGCCATACGGACGACCCGAAGCAGCTCGTCCACGGCAAGGTGGGCGAGATCCGTGAGTCCACCGGGCACCTCAAGGACTTCTCCAGCGCGTTCGACCGGGTCGGCCAGGGCATGCGGAAGGTCGACTCGTCCGGCTGGCGGGGCGAGGCCGCGGACGCCTTCCACCAGAAGGCAGACGTCCACCCGGCGAAGTGGGCCCGGGCGGCGGACGCCTGCGAGCGGGCCGCGAAGGCCCTGGACTCCTACGCCGAGACCGTCAAGAGCTCGCAGGACAAGGCCCAGGAGGCCATCGACACCTACCGCCGGGGCAGCCGGGCGAGCGAGGCGTCGGCCAAGGCGCACAACGAGAAGGTCAACGCCTACAACGCCAAGATCTTCTCGGGCCAGGACCCCGGCCCTCGGCCGGACGAGTGGGTGGACCCGGGGGTGGCCGACCGCAAGAAGGCCGAGACCATCCTGGAGGACGCCCGGCTGATCCGGAACGAGGCCGCGTCCCGTACCGCGTCCGCCATCAACGCGACCCTGGCCCACGCCCCGGCCGAGCCACCGCCGCTGAGCCGTCTGGGCAACAACTTCCTCGACGTGAACCAGGCGCTCACCATCGAGGCCGGCCAGCTGGCCGGCGGCATCGTCAAGGGCACCGCCGGCCTGCTCAACTTCGCCCGCGGCCTCAATCCGATGGACCCCTACAACCTCAAGAACCCGGCCGCGTACTACCAGAACGTCAATCTGACGCTCGCCGGGCTGGTCTCCACGGTCTCCCACCCCGACCGGGTCGTCCAGGCCGCCGTCGACGGGTTCAGGGACAACCCCACCGAGTTCGTCGGGCGCCTGCTGCCCGAACTCCTCGGCACGAAGGGGGCGGGGCTCGCCAAGGGCGGCGCACGGCTGGCGGGCCGGGACGCCCCGAACGCCTCGCCCGACGCCCCGTCGTACGGGGACGGCTTCGGCCCGCCCGGCGTGCACGGGGACGCCGCGAGCCCCGGTCTGCTGGAGCGGTTCCTCGACGACCAGTTCCCATCGCTCGACGACACGGGCGGGGGCGTGGCGGGGCGGGCGGACGACCTGGCGCCCGACGCGCAGAAGCTCTCCAACGAGGCATTCGACGAACTCAGTACCGAGCAGAAGCACGCGATCGCCTCCGCCGAACTGCGCGGGGGCGTACGCGATCTCGGAAACGACACCGAAGCGGCCCAATTCGGCGGGCAGCACTGGAACGATTACGCCGACTCACTGCCGGACGATGCCCGGCAGGCACTCAAGGACTACTCCGGCTCCATGTACGCGGATATGAACGGCTACCTCCGCGGCGATGCCGATATGGGCAGGCCCGAGGTCCTCCGTAATATTGAGAACGCCGACAAGGCGCTGGCGGGCCGACCGGTTCCGGAGGACGTCATGGTGGTCCGAGGGCAGGATGTGCGCTATCTCCAGTTCGAGAATGTTGAAGATCTCATCGGGGAGAAGATCACGGAGCCCGGTTATCTGTCGACATCGCTCGGCGACAACGGCACGGTGTCGTCTTTCAGCGGAAAGGAGGGCGTCCTGCATCTCCGGGTACCCGAAGGGCATCCGGCCATGTGGATGGAGAATGTGAGTTACTTCAAGGGGAGCGAGCGGGAGCTGCTCCTCGGGCGCGGCACCTCGTACGAAGTGACGCGCGCCTTCGAGGACGGCGGGCAGTGGCATATCTACGGCACTGTTCTGCCGAATAACTAGCAGAGGAAGAGCGCATGAATTCCGGCCACCACAACACCGGACGCCCCCGCTTCGTCCCGATAACCACCAACCTTCGCATCTTCGAGGACGACGGGTCGGGCGCACGCATTACCGGTGGACCGCCGCGTTACCAGTTCTCGACCAACGGTCCGGTGGGCTATGTGACCGTGGCCGACAACTCGAACGCGCCCGTCGGCTACGTCTGGTTCAACGACGAGGACGACGCCGCCGGGTGGACCCCTTTCAGGTCCGTGGGTTCGCGCGCCAGCAGTCTCGGCACCGACTGGAGGGAACGGCTCAGGGCGGGCAAGGAGCGCGGCCTCACGCCGTCACAAGCCGTGACCGAGCTGATTCAGCGGTGGCCTGCCGGGAGGCATACGCATCTCGTGCAGGGCTCCCTCGCCCAGGCGAAGAGCCTCCGTGACATGCGCGAACTCGCCGGCCACTTCAACACCGATCGTACGAGGAAGGCGGCCGCCAGCTCCCTCTTCGGTCTCGCCATCGGCGACGCCATGGGCTATCCGACCGAGTTCCTCAATATGGAGCAGATCACGGCCACGTTCGGCCCCTGGACCGAGATGGGCCTGCCGCTCTCCGCGGGCGATGTGGCCCGGGTGACCGACGACACCCAGATGGCGCTGGCGGTCGGCGAGGCCCTGGTGGAGGCCGCGGGCGCCCCCCGCGAGGGGCACGGTCCGCGCGAGGCCGCCGCCGCCCTCACCCCGTACAGCGTCGAAGTGGCCCTCCGGAAGCACTTCGGCGCCTGGCTGCACAGCCCCGACAACAACCGCGCCCCCGGGGGGACGTGTCTCAGGGCCTGCGCCGACCTCGAACGCGGGATGCGCTGGCAGGACGCCACCGTCATCGGCTCCAAGGGCTGCGGCGCCAATATGCGGGTCACCCCCGTCGGGCTGATCCCCGCCCTCGGTGTCGAGCAGCGCGCGGGTATCGCCCAGTTGCAGGCCGCGCTCACCCACGGCCATCCCACGGCGCTCGCGGCGAGCGATCTGACGTCGCACGCCACCTGGCTCCTCGCCCACCGGTGCCCGCTCGGTGATCTGCTCCCCGAGCTTCGCGCGTACGCCCAGCGGTACCGCACCACGTATCACGGCGACTGGCTGGGCGACCTCGCCGCCAAGGCGGACGCGGCGGACCCCGCGGCGTTCATCGCCTTCGGCTGGGACGAGACTCTGCGCGCCCTCGACAGGGCGGCCGACGCGCTGCGGGTCAAGGACATCGAGCGCGACCCGTCCGAGGCCGTGGGCGCCGGATGGATTGCCGAGGAAGCGCTGGCCACGGCCCTGTACTGCCTGCTCGTCGACAAGTACGACGGCCATCCCCGCTCGGTGGTCATGCGGGCCTCGCACTCGTCCGGCGACTCGGACTCCATCGCCGCCCTGGCCGGCGCCTTCGCCGGAGCCAAGCGCGGCGGCACGTCCTGGCCCCCGGAGTGGCGCGAGGCCATCGAGTACAAGGACCGCATCAGCGCCGTCGCCGCGGTCTGGGACGCCGTCGACTGACCTGGTCGGAGAGAGAAAGAATGATGTCGGTTCCGGACCCGGCGGACCCCGCCCGGCGCGCCACCGCCTGGCTGGAAGGGACGTACGGCGGACTCGTCGAACTCGCCGCGCCGCGCCCCGTCTGCGAGACGGACACGGCGTGGCTGATGGCCTGCCGCACCCTGGCCCAGCCGGGCTTTCCGCGCACCCCCATGCTCGCGTCCTCCGTCGTCGTCCCCAAGATCGGCGGCCATCCCTTCCATCCGGCCCCGAACGACCCGTTCGCGGATCTCCAGCCGGTGCCGCCGCCGGCGGCGGCCGAGCGGATCACGGGCCAGAGCCGGAGGATCAACGCCCGCGGGTGCGTCGCCGCCGTCCACACCGTGATCGACGGGTTCCCGTCGCGCCCCGTGCAGTGGCAGCCGGGGCACGAGGCGCCCGGCTGGTGGACCAGGCTGCGCCGCCGGCACTTCCCCGGCTTCGAGCAGCTGGCGGTGGACGGCTGGCACGACGTCGTCCGGGCCGTCGAGGAGCCGGGGCCCGACACCCGCGGGCTGGTCTGGGTGCGGCGCGCGATGGGCGGTCACGAGATATCGGGCCATCTGATCTATGTGCAGAACCTCCGGGGGCGGGCCGTCTTCCTCGACGCGCTCACCGCCTCACTCGCCCGGCTCGACACCCATTGGGTGCGCGATGTGGTGCTCGTACGGAGACTCCCCGGCGAGACGGGTCGGACCGTGGACCACACCTGAAGTGGCCCACGGCCCGCCCGTGGTGTGTACCGGCCCCGCCCGGACTCCTGGCCGGGAACCGGGAGGAGTCTACGAGGGCGGCTCGCCGTCCGTGAGGTAGTTGTGCAGACCGGGAATGGTCAGTGTGCCGCCGAACTGACCCGCCTGCCTGACCGTCACATCCGTGAAGACGGCGTACGGGATGTTCAGCGGCGGCGGGGTCTCGGGGCTGAAGGTGACCGGGATGATGCCGAACAGATCGCCCGTCAGCTCCTCCGTGTACATGGTCACCGTGCCGTCGCGGATCGTCGAGACGGAGTCCGCGCGCGCGGCGACATGCATCGTGCGGCCCATCGTCGACACCGTCGACTGGTGCAGATCCTTGATGTCGAGGCTCGACGCCGTGAACTTCAGGACGGGCTTGAGTTCGCCGCCGCCGGTACGGACCCGCACGATGCCGTGGTAGTCGAGCCCTCTGAGGGTGAGCTTGGTGCTCCGCAGGGTCCACGGGTCGTCCGGCAGGCCCGGGATGCCCTGCTCCTCCTGTGCCGCCGCGAGCGCCTCCGGGTCGGCCTCGGGGCACGGGAAGCGGGGCACGGCACCGGCGGGGATGCTCTCGTCCTTCCCGGGGCCGAGCCCCTTGGCGTCCTCGTCCAGCTCCGCCACCTCGGCGCCGACCCGGCGGGCGGCCTCCTCGATGGACTTCTTCGTACGGTCCGCCGCGCCGCCGTCCTCCGTACCCTCGGCGGGCTTCTTCGCGGTCCGCTTCCCGGTATCCGTCGCGGGCTTCTGCCGCTGGGGCGGCCTCGCGGTCTCCGTGGCCGTCGGTTTGGGGGCGGGGACCGGGGTCTTCTCGGCGTCGTCGTCGGAGTCGGGGTCACGGTCGTCGTCGGAATCGGGGACGTCGTCGTCGGGGTCGAGACCGAGCAGATCCTCCAGCGCGTCGCCGAGACCCAGCGGATCCAGCGGGTTGTACGTCTTCCCGGAGCCCGGCTTCGCGGACGGCGGCGCGGACTCGCCCCGGACGGCCGGTTCCGCCGCGGACGTCGTCTCACCGGAGGAGGCGTCGGAGGGGGCGTCGGTATCGGGGCGCTGTACGTCGCCGGAGTCGCCCTCGCCGGCTCCCGCGGGCTCGTCGGACTCGCCGGGCCCCGGGTCCGGGGAGCGCGAGGGCGACGTGGTGTCCGTGGGCTTCGGGGTCCCGGAGGGGCCGGGAGACGCCTTCAGCTCGGCCGGGGGCTCGTCGGAGCGGGTCACACAGGGCCCGGGGGCGAACGGCGGGGCCTTGTCGTCGGCTATCGCGAGCCGCGGTGTGAGACCCATGCCCATCAGGACCGCGGTCGGCATGGCCGCGAGAGCGATGACCTTCCCCGTCGGCGTCTGGAGCTTGCTCAGGAGTGACTTGCGGGGGGCGGCGTGCCGGGGACCCTTGCGGCCGCGGGGGCCGTCGGACCCGGCCGTACCCGGCGGCGTGTCGTCACCCTGCACTGTTCCTCCCGCCATCGGATTCGGTGGTGGTGGTCTCCCGGGGCACCTCCGTCTTCTCCATGGAGACGGGCGGCAGCGCCGGTTCGGCCGACACGGCCGGGGCGGCGGGGACAGCGGGGGCGGGCGCCGTCGCGGCGCCTCTGACCTCGGGTTCGGCCGACGCGTCCCGGGGCGGAACGGGTTCACCCGGCGCCCAGGAGACCGAGAGCGCGCCACCCACCAGGGCGAGGACGAAGCCCATCAGGAAGCCGCCCATATTGGCGACCGGGAGGGAGACCAGCGCCAGCAGGATCGCGGCGATCCCGGCGAACACCCGGACGATGTGGTGGAACCACATCGTGAACCCGAGGGTGACCAGCAGCACGCCGATGATCAGCGACGCCGCCCCCGCCGTGGTCGACAGGGAGAGGGTGACATGACCGAGCTTGAAGGTCGCATAGGGGATATAGGCGATCGGTACGCCGCCGAGCATGGTGAACAGCCCCGCCCAGAACGGACGTTGCCATCGCCACTCACGGAACCGCCGCCGGAGGACGCGAAGGACGTGCTCGTTCTGCCCGGTGGCCATGGAGTCGGCGCTCATGGAAAAACAGCTCCCTGGAACTGGTGTTGCCGGTGGTGAGTCGGGCGGGCGGTCACAGCCGCACCGGTGTCACCGCCCGCCCGGGAGAGTGTCCGCCTAGAAGCACTCGACTCCGGGACCGGAGCCCTTCTTGATCCTCATCTCCAGACCGCCGAGCGTGAAGGTCCCGGCCGTGGTGGCCCACGCCCGCTGCTCCACACCCGTGAGAACGGCACCGTCCGCCTGCTGGGCGAACCCGTTGGGCTGGATCTCGTCCTTGATCTGAGGGCCCTTGCCCACGTCTCCGCCGTCATCGGTGTGCTTGGCGGCGATACCGATGTCGATATTGGTGAACTTGGCGTCGCCCTTCAGCTCCGAGACGTCCAGATAGAGGTTCTCGGCCCGGACGGACTTGTCGCCGTATCCCGCCTTCAGCTCCAGCGTGAACGTCCCCAGGAACGGCACCTTGGTGACGACCGACTGACACATGTCCTCGATCGTCGCGGACTTGAAGGTCGAGATCATGACCGGCCGCCTGATCGTCTCGTCCCCGTCGGCCTCCGCGTAAGCGTCGACCGTGCCCCCGTACTGAGAGAATCCCTTGCCGTCGAGATACCCGGCCCTGACCTTGAACTCCTGGCCCGACACCGCGAAGGACGCCGCGAGCGCCCCCTGCGCCAGGCCGACACCGATCGCGGCCGTCGCGGCCACACTCGGCACCATGACTATGGC
This sequence comes from Streptomyces sp. NPDC059248, assembly GCF_042753905.1. NCBI lineage: Bacteria > Bacillati > Actinomycetota > Actinomycetes > Kitasatosporales > Streptomycetaceae > Streptomyces > Streptomyces sp. NPDC059248. The sequence continues at coordinate 64,885 of NZ_JBHYZV010000027.1, forward strand.
GAACCGCTTCCATCTGGTTCCGCCACGAGCCACAGACTCCATGACTGTTCCTCCTTCTCGGACGTACCACCCCGGACAAGAACGGCGTACGCCCGCCCGGAGATGGGAGAAGTGCTACGTCCTCGGGGAGGAGAGCGCCCGCGGCCCCGGGCGCGTACCGCGTCCGGAACACCGGCGATCACCCCCGAGCGACAACCACTGATCGCACCTGACACGTCAGGTGCGACCTCGGTTCGGACAGGCCCTGTCGTACGACAGGAACCCCCCTGTCCGCGTCCGGCGTTGTCACCGGCCGGCCCGGTGGGGACCCAGAAACCGCGGGGGCACGGCGGCAACCGGGCCGGTGCGATAGTGGACCGAGCGTGGCCGATCGTGGTGCATTCCAGGCCCGGACACAAGGGGCTTGGTTACTGGTCAGTAATGTAGTACCGGTCACCGCCGCGCCACAGCGCCGCGGACGACCACCCAGGGTGCGGCGACCCCGGACGCCAGAAGGGGCGATACTCCCCGAAAGCCCACCGAACAGGGCCGGGTCGAGGTGGTTGATTTACTGCGAGTAACAGGGCCCCGCTTTACCAAGATTTGGCAAAACGCCGCCGCGCCTGATCGCTTCCGAACACCTCGTGATCACACCGCCGAACCCGTGCCGCGAACCGTCACGTCCGGCCGCCGCCGACCGGCCGCCGACCGCCGGACAGAGCCCGGCGGCCGGTCGTGACACCACCTCAGAACAGGACGCGCGCCAGCGCGGAACGGGCCGCGGTGACCCGGGGATCGTCCGCCCCGATCACCTCGAAGAGCTCCAGCAGACGGACGCGCGCGGTGTCCCGCTCCTCACCCGCGGTCCGCCGGACCGTCTCGATCAGCCGTCCGAAGGCGTCCTCGACATGCCCCCCGACCAGATCGAGATCGGCCGCCGCGACCTGGGCGGCGACATCGCCGGGGCGGGCCGCCGCGTCCTGCCGCACCCGCTGCGGGTCGAGGTCCTTGACCCGGCCCAGCAGATCCGCCTGGGCCAGACCCAGCTTGGCCTCCGTATTGCCCGGATCGTCCGAGAGGACGTTCCGGTACGCCCGCACCGCGCCCGCGAAGTCGCCCGCGTCCAGCGCCTCGACGGCCGCCGCCAGCAGGGAGTCGTACGGTCCCGGCGGCGCGACCCGCTCCTCCGGGGCCGCGCCGTCGGCGTCCGGGTCCACGGTGATCCCGGTCAGCCCGAACCGCTGCTCGGCGACCTCGATCAGCTGGTCCAGCGTGGCCCGGATCTGCTCCTCGGGCGCCGCGCCCTGGAACAGCGGCAGGGCCTGGCCCGCGACCACGGCGAAGACCGCCGGGATGCCCTGGATGCCGAACTGCTGCATCAGCGTCTGGTTGGCGTCGACATCGATCTTGGCGAGGACGAAACGGCCGTTGTACTCCACGGCCAGCCGCTCCAGCAGCGGACCGAGCTGCTTGCAGGGCTGGCACCACTCGGCCCAGAAGTCGAGGACGACCGGTACCTCGGCGGACCGCTGCACGATCTCGCGCTCGAAGCCCGCCTCGTCGACGTCGATCACCAGATCGGAGGGGGAGGCGGCCGCGACGCCGCCCTGGCGTGCGGCCTCGGCACGGGCCTGCTCCGCCTTGGCCTTGGCCTCGTTGGCCGCCTTCACCGCTGCGAGGTCGACGACGCCGCTCATGGACATGTTCCTAGGCTGCATGGGTACATCCTCCCCCCTTCGCGCGCGCAAGTGAAAAGCACGGTGCGAAATCCCCGCGGAGCCGGTCCGGAACGGCGCGAACGAGCGGGCCCGGACGAGCACGCCCGGACGACCGGGCCCGGACGACCGGGCCCGGAGGGAGGCCGTACGGCTCAGAAGCCCGGCGGCTCCGTATAGGTCCCCCACTCGTCCCGCAGCACCCCGCAGATCTCGCCGAGCGTCGCCTCCGCGCGGACCGCGTCCAGCATCGGGACGATCATGTTGGAGCCGTCCCGGGCCGCCGTCAGCATCGCCGCAAGCGACGACCGCACCCGGGCGTCGTCCCGCCGGCCGCGCCGCTCGGCCAGCACCCTGACCTGCTCGCGCTCCACCTCGTGGCTGACCCGCAGGATCTCCAGATCGCCGGTGACGGAGCCCTCGTGGACATTGACGCCGACGACCCGTTTGTCCCCCTTCTCCAGCGACCGCTGGTAGCGGAAGGCGGACTCCGCGATCTCCCCGGTGAACCAGCCGTCCTCGATCCCGCGCAGGATCCCCGAGGTCATCGGTCCGATCGGATGGACCCCGTCCGGGTGCGCCCGGCGGCCCCGCTCCCGGATCTGCTCGAAGATCCGCTCCGCGTCGGCCTCGATCCGGTCGGTGAGCTGCTCCACGTACCAGGAGCCGCCGAGCGGGTCGGCGACATTGGCGACGCCGGTCTCCTCCATCAGCACCTGCTGGGTGCGCAGGGCGATCTCGGCGGCCCGCTCGCTCGGCAGCGCGAGGGTCTCGTCGAGGGCGTTGGTGTGCAGGGACTGGGTGCCGCCGAGGACCGCCGAGAGGGCCTCGACCGCGGTCCGTACGACGTTGTTGTACGGCTGCTGCGCGGTGAGCGAGACACCCGCGGTCTGGGTGTGGAAGCGGAGCCACTGGGCCTTGTCGGTCCGCGCGCCGTACACCTCCCGCATCCAGCGGGCCCAGATCCGGCGGGCGGCCCGGAACTTGGCGATCTCCTCGAAGAAGTCGAGATGGGCGTCGAAGAAGAAGGAGAGTCCGGGCGCGAAGACGTCCACGTCGAGGCCGCGGCTCAGCCCCAGCTCGACATAGCCGAAGCCGTCGGCGAGCGTGTACGCCAGCTCCTGCGCGGCCGTCGACCCGGCCTCGCGGATGTGGTAGCCGGAGACGGAGAGCGGCTTGTAGGCGGGGATGCCGGCCGCGCAGTGCTCCATCAGGTCCCCGATGAGACGCAGATGCGGCTCGGGCTCGAAGAGCCACTCCTTCTGGGCGATGTACTCCTTGAAGATGTCCGTCTGGAGCGTGCCGTTCAGGACGGCCGGGTCGACGCCCTGGCGCTCCGCGGCGACGAGGTACATACAGAAGACGGGGACGGCGGGGCCGCTGATCGTCATCGAGGTGGTGACGTCGCCGAGGGGGATGTCCCGGAACAGGACCTCCATATCGGCGGCGGAGTCGATGGCGACACCGCAGTGGCCGACCTCGCCGAGGGAGCGGGGGTCGTCGGAGTCGCGGCCCATCAGGGTCGGCATGTCGAACGCGACGGAGAGCCCGCCGCCGCCCGCGGCCAGGATCATCCGGTAGCGCTCGTTCGTCTGCTCGGCGTTCCCGAACCCCGCGAACTGGCGGATGGTCCAGGTCCGGCCGCGGTAACCGGTCGGATGGAGCCCCCGGGTGTACGGGTACTCCCCCGGCCAGCCGATGCGCTCGAATCCCTCGTACGTGTCGCCGGGGCGCGGCCCGTAGACCGGCTCGACCGGGTCGCCCGAGAGCGTCGTGAAGTCCGCGTCGCGCTTGCGGGCCGCGTCGTAGCGGGCCTGCCAGCGCCGGCGGCCCTCGTCAATGGCGTCAGCGTCCATGACACCAATTTACTAGGACGTCCAAGTAAATGTCGATGGACGAACGCCGTACGAGGGATCCGCACGGCGTTCGGGTGAATCCGGCCCCCGGACCTCCGGGGGCGAGCCCTACGCCCTGGCCGGCTCGGGGGCGGTGCCGTCGATGAGGGCCTGGGTCTCCCGGCTGATCTTCGGCTCGACGAAGAAGGAGGCCACGGGGATGCATCCGGCGGCCAGCACCCACAGGAGCTTGCCGAAGGGCCACTTCGCCTTGGAGCCCAGATCGAAGGCGAAGATCACATAGACGATGAAGAGGACACCGTGGATCTGCGAGATCACCATGGTGTCGCCGGTCTCGAAGCCGTACTTCAGCACGATGGCGCCGGTGAAGACCAGAAGCCAGACGGCGGTGATGTACGCCATCACCCGGTAGCGGGTCAGCACGGTTTGTTTCATGGCGCCGAGCCTAACGGGGCGCGGATACCACCTCGCGGCCGGGGGTGTCCAGCCCCGGGCGTGCGCCGGGGGCGTGGAGGCGCGGGACCGGGCCCCGGGAGCGCCCGGGGCATCACGCCTCGTCGAAGTCCTCGGCCGCGACGCGCAGCGGCCTCAGCATGGCGAAGATCTCCGCGCACTCCTCGGCGTCGTAGGCGCCGAGACCGAAGTCCATGGCCATCAGATCGCGGGTGGCGGCCTCGACGACCTCCCGCCCCTTGCCGGTGATCGACGCCAGGGTGCCGCGGCCGTCGTTGGGGTTGGGGCGCTTGGCCACCAGACCGGACCTGACCAGGCGGTCGACCGTGTTGGTGACGGAGGTGGGGTGGACCATCAGCCGCTCCCCGATCTTGGACATCGGCAGCTCACCGGCCTTGGAGAAGGTGAGCAGCACCAGCGCCTCGTAGCGGGCGAAGGTGAGTCCGTACGGCTTCACCACGGCGTCGACCTCGGCGAGCAGGATCTGCTGGGCCCGCATGATGGAGGTGATCGCGGCCATCGACGGCACCGGCCCCCAGCGCTGCCGCCACAGCTCGTCGGCGCGGGCGATGGGGTCGAAGGAGAGGCTGAGCGGCTTGGACACGGCCCGACCCTATCGAGTGACCGCCGCGGCGTGAGGCCCGTCTCGCCCTTCGAACCCCCGGGGACGGAGAACGGGCCGCCCGCCGCGTCGGGAACGCGGTGGACGGCCCGTGTCCGGACGGCTCAGGCCGTGTTGACGGTGCCCTCGCGGCGGGCGCGGGAGGCGATCACCTCGTCGTCGGCGGCCCGCTTCAGCTTGCGCTCCGCGACGAAGCCGCCGAGCGGCAGCACGGAGAGGACGAAGTACAGGGCGGCGGTCTTGAAGTCCCACTTCGTCCGGTTCCAGGCATCCGCCCAGAAGAGGACGTAGATGATGAAGAGGATGCCGTGGATCATGCCGAGGGCGGGCACCGCGTTGAAGTCCGTCGTGCGCTTGAGCACCGACGCGATGATCAGCAGGACGAAGGAGACGGCCTCCGGTGCCGAGACGAGCCGGAGGCGGTGGAGGGACGAGGCGGTCTTGATGTCCACGGCTGGTGCACCTTTGACGTTAGACGATCTTGTGAACGCGCTCACAAGCGCAGCCCCCATTCTGACAGCCGTTTTGCCGAAGCTTTGTCCGGGGTGCCCTTCGGGCCGTCGTGATCCTGCCCACGGACCTGTTCCCGCCCCGCCGGTCCCGGTTACCTTCGGCTGGTGGCAACCTTCCGGCTCCAGGGGAGCAAGGTGCTCGCGGTCGACCTGACCGACGACACCGTCAAGGCGAAGAACGGGTCGATGGTCGCGTACGACGGCCGGATGGCCTTCAAGAAGCTGTCCGGCGGCGGCGAGGGCATCCGGGGCATGGTGACCCGCCGCCTCACCGGCGAGCAGATGACGCTGATGGAGGTGAAGGGGCAGGGCACCTGCTTCTTCGCCGACCGCGCGTCGGAGATCAACCTGGTCTCCCTCACCGGGGACAAGCTCTATGTCGAGTCCAGCAATCTGCTGGCCGTGGACGGCGGGCTGCGGACGGGCACCAGCTTCACCGGGATGCGCGGCGGCGCCTCCGGCAACGGCCTCTTCACCACCACCGTCGAGGGCACCGGCCGGGCCGCGATCATGTCGGACGGCCAGGCGGTGGTGCTCCGGGTCACCCCGCAGTACCCCCTCTCGGTCGACCCGGGCGCCTACGTGGCCCACCAGGGCGATCTGCGCCAGAACTTCCAGTCCGGGGTCACCTTCCGCACCCTGATGGGCGAGGGCGGCGGTGAGGCGTTCCAGATCCGCTTCGAGGGCGACGGCCTCGTCTACGTCCAGCCGAGCGAGCGGAACACGATAGGCGGGGAGGTCTGATGACGTTCCGCGAGATCAACTCCAGGATGGTCGAGGCGACCGTCGTCCCCGGACAGCGCCTCTTCAGCCAGCGCGGCGCGATGATCGCGTACCGCGGTGACGTTTCCTTCACCCCCAGCACCACCGGCGGTTCCGGCGGTATCGGCTCGATGATCGGCCGCCGGGTGGCGGGCGAGGCCACGCCGCTGATGACCGTCGAGGGCGGCGGCACGGTGCTCTTCGGGCACGGCGGCCACCACATCCAGGTGATCGGGCTGACCGGCGACACGCTCTATGTGGAGGCGGACCGGCTGCTCGCCTTCGACGGCACGCTGGAGCAGGGGACGATGTTCCTCGGCTCCCAGGGCGGTGTGATGGGCGTGGTCCGCGGCCAGGTCACCGGGCAGGGCCTGTTCACCACGACCCTGCGCGGCCAGGGCTCGGTCGCGGTGATGGCGCACGGCGGGGTGATCGAGCTGCCGATCGTCCCGGGCCGCCCGGTCCATGTGGACCCCCAGGCGTACGTGGCCCACCACGGCGACGTACGCAACCAGCTCTCCACGGCCCTCGGCTGGCGGGACATGGTCGGCCGCGGTTCGGGCGAGGCGTTCCAGCTGGAGCTGAGCGGCAGCGGCGCGGTCTACGTACAGGCATCGGAGGAGAAGCTGTGACCGGACCCGAAGGACTGCTGGTCCATGATCCGACGACCCTGCCGGGCGACGACAACGTCAACCCGTACACCTTCTGTGTGGAGTTGAAGGGGAGCCAGTGGTTCCTCCAGAAGGGGAAGATGATCGCCTATTACGGGCGGATCGACTTCAACGGCATCGGCCACGGCCGGCTCGACCGGCTGCTGCGGACCTCCTTCCACTCGCCGCTGCACGCGGCGGACTGGGTGGTGGCCGAGGGCAGCGGGAAGATGCTGCTCGCGGACCGGGCGTTCGACGTCAACTCCTACGACCTCGACGAGGGCAATCTGACGATCCGCGCCGGGAATCTGCTGGCCTACCAGCCGTCGCTGGCGCTGAAGCAGTCCATCGTGCCGGGGTTCCTCACCCTGATCGGGACGGGGAAGTTCGTGGCGGCCTCCAACGGGCCCGTGGTCTTCATGGAGCCACCGCTTCGGGTGGATCCGCAGGCCCTGGTCGGCTGGGCCGACTGCCCCTCGCCCTGCCACCACTACGACCACGGCTATATGACCGGGGTCATGGGCGGCGTACGGGCGCTGACCGGGATCGGCGGGACCTCGGGCGAGGAGCACCAGTTCGAGTTCGTGGGGGCCGGGACCGTACTGCTCCAGTCGACCGAGACCCTGCTGCCGGAGACGGCGACGGGGGCGCCTCCGGCACAGGCCGGGGTACCGGGCGGACACGGTGGGGGTCAGGGGCAGCACGGCCAGACACCGCGCCTGCCCGGCCAGCTGGGGGACCTCCAGCGCCGTTTCGGCCTGTGACCGGGGACCCCCGGCGGGTGACGAGGGGCGGTCCGCGCCCCTCGCGCCCTGCGTACACTGCGCAGTCCCACGGGTGGTCGTACGGGTGGTCACACGACTGGTCACGGTACGGCCGACGACGTACGGGGCGCCCGGCGTCCCGCGTGTCGCGCGTCACACCCCCGCGGACCTCAGGAACCCCCCAAACTAGTCCGCCTTTCAACTTTTTTAGGTAGAATCCATCTATGGAGACCGAGACGGCCACCCGCTGGCTCACCGACGACGAACAGCTCACCTGGCGTGCGCACCTCGACGTCAGCCGACTGCTGATGCACCAGCTCGAAAAGGACCTCCAGCCGTTCGGCCTGACGAACAACGACTACGAGATCCTGGTCAACCTCTCCGAATCGCCCGAACTGCGGATGCGGATGAGCGATCTCGCCGCCGCCACCCTCCAGTCCAAGAGCCGGCTCTCCCATCAGATCACCCGGATGGAGACCTCGGGACTGGTCCGCCGGGAGAACTGCGAGTCGGACCGGCGCGGACTGTACGCGGTCCTCACCGACCACGGCATGGAGACCATGCGGAAGGTCGCCCCGTACCACGTGGCGTCCGTCCGCCGGCACTTCATCGATCTGATGACCCCGGAGGCGCTGGCCGATCTGCGGGAGTCCCTGACGCCCGTGGCCGAGCATCTGCGCGGCCACCGCGGCAAGGCCTGACCGGCCGGAGCGACGACGACGGCGCGCCCCGGTTCCGTACCCCCGCACACCACCGGTGGTACGGAACCGGGGCGCGCCGTCTTCCGTACGACTGCCCGCGCCGCGCGCGTCACGCCGCGGGGAGCCGCAGCACGAACAGCGCGCCGCCCTCGGGCGAGCCGCCCACCGTCAGCGTCCCGTCGTGCCGCCGGGCCACGTCCCGCGCGATGGCGAGCCCGAGACCGGCGCCGCCCTCGTCCCGGCTCCGCGCGTCGTCGAGCCGGACGAACCGCTCGAAGATCCGCTCCCGCTCGTCCGCCGGCACCCCCGACCCGTCGTCCCCGACGGCGAGCACCGCGTCCGCGCCCTCCCGGCGCACCGACACCGTCACCGCCCCGGCCGCGTGCCGCTGCGCGTTGTCCAGCAGATTGCCCAGCACCCGGGCGAGCTGGCCGGGCGAGCCCAGCACCTCCACACCCTCCTCGGCGGCCACCGTGACCGGCACCCGGTCGGCCGTGCCGCGCTGCGACAGCTGCTCCCGCGTCAGGGCCGCCAGATCCAGCCGGGACCGCCCCGGCCGCTCCCCCGCGTCGAGCCGGGCGAGCAGCAGCAGATCGGCCGCGAGCTGTTGCAGCCGTACGGTGTCGGCCACCGCGCCCGGCACGTCCAGCAGCCCGGGGTGGGCCTCGCCCACCTCCAGCTGGGTCCGCAGGGACGCGATGGGACTGCGGAGTTCGTGCGAGGCGTCGGCGACGAACCGCCGCTGCCGCTCCACGGACGCCTCCAGCGCCGCGAGGGTCTCGTTGGTGGTCCGCGCCAGCCGGGCGACCTCGTCCCGGGTGCCGGGCTCCGGCACCCGCCGGGACAGATCCTCGGACGCGGTGATCGCCGCCATCTCGGTCCTGATGTCCTCCACGGGCCGCAGCGCCCGCCGGGTCACCAGCCAGGTCACGGAGCCGACCACGACCAGGAGCACCGGGAGGCCGACCAGCATGGCCTCGCGTACCGACTCCACGGCGTCCCGTTCGACGGTCAGCGGCGCGCCCGCGTACACGGTCACGCTCCGGCCGTCGCCGGTGGTCGCCTCCACGGCGGCGAAGCGGTACGCGGCGGTGTCGCCGTCCACGGTCGCGTCGCCGCGGCTGAACCGGGGCTCACCGCCCGCCACATGGCCGCGTTCGGGGTCGTCGGGGTCGTTCTCGTCGCTGTCGTCACCGGTCCCGTCGCCGGTGGGCCGCGGTTCGGGCGTCACATCGGCGCTGCCGGTCCCGGAGATCCGCTCCAGGTCCTTGCTGACGGCGACCGTCCTGCCGTCCTCGTCGACGACCTGCACCGGCCGGTCCTCCGTCGAGGGGACGGTGATCGGCCCGCCGTCGGCGCCGGCCGCGATCCGCGACGCGACCTCCCGGGCGGTGACCTCGGCCTGGAGTTCGGCCTGGTCCGTCAGATAGGCCCGGAGGACCATCAGCACGGCGAACCCGGCCGCCACCAGGGCGACGGCGACGACGGCCGTGGCGCCGATGGTCGTCTTGGCGCGTACGGATCTCATCGCGGCGCCACCAGCCGGTAGCCCGCGCCGCGTACGGTCTCGATGTAGTGGGCGCCCAGTTTGCGGCGGAGCGCGCTGATGTAGACCTCGATGATGTTCGGGTCGCCGTCGTAGGCGAAGTCCCAGACGTGTTCGAGGATCTGCGCCTTGCTGACGACGTCGCCGGCGCGGATCGCGAGCTGTTCGAGCACGGCGAACTCCTTCGCCGTGAGGGCGATCTCCCGCTCGGCGCTGAAGACGCGGCGGGCCGCGGTCTCCACCACCAGATCGCCGACGGTGAGCCGCGGGGACGCCCCGCCGCCGCGGCCCCGGCGGCGCAGCAGGGCCTTGATCCTGGCGGTCAGGACGACATAGGAGAACGGCTTGGTCAGATAGTCGTCGGCGCCGGTGTCGAGCCCCTCGGCCTCGTCGTACTCGCCGTCCTTGGCGGTCAGCATCAGGATCGGTACGTCGTTCCCGGCGGCGCGCAGGGCGCCGCAGACCCGGTAGCCGTTCATCCCCGGCAGCATGATGTCGAGGATCAGCAGGTCGTAGCCGCCGTCGGAGGCCCGGTGGAGTCCCTCCAGACCGTCGTGCACGACATCGACGGCATAGCCCTCGGCGGTCAGTCCCCTGGCGAGGGAGAGCGCGAGGCGCCTCTCGTCCTCCACGATCAGCAAACGCATGGACACAGGGTCGCAAACCCGAGCTGAAGAAGGCTTCAGGTGGCTTCAGCAAGCCTTCAGGGTCACCCGGCCACATTGGTGGACGTCAAGCCAGAGACGACCGACGGGAACCCCATGAAGCGCAAGATCGTCATCGCCACCGCCGTGGCCGCCCTGATGGCGGGCGGCACGTTCACGGCCTTCGCCGCGTCCGGCTCCTCCGACGACGGCACCCCGCCCGCCGCGAAGATCTCGGTGGCCGAGGCGTCCGACGCCGCCCTCGCGAAGGTGCCCGGCACGGTGAAGTCCGCCGACCGCGACGACGACGGCAAGGGCGACTGGGAGATCGAGATCCGTACGTCCGACGGTACGGAGCGCGAGGTCACGGTGGACGCGCAGTCGGGCGAGGCCAGGATCGACGCCGCCGACGCCGACGACTCCACGGACGACAAGGACGACGACCGGGACGACCGCGACGACCGCTCCGACGACGCGGACGACCGTGACGGCCGCGACGACGACCGTTCCGACGACCGCTCGGACGACGCGGCGGCTGCCGCGGCCGCGAAGACCACCGCGGGGCAGGCCACGGACGCGGCGCTGAAGCTCCACCCCGGCAAGGTGACGGACGTCGAGTTCGACGACGACCGCTGGGAGGTCGAGGTCCGCGGCGCCGACGGCAAGTCCTACGAGGTCGCGGTCGACGCGACGACCGCCAAGGCCGCGAGCCTCGGGCTCCGCTAAGGGTCTCCCCGGGGTGCCCGCGCCCCTCTGATGACCGGATGATCCGGGCATCCAGGGGCGCGGGGTACTGCGCGACAAGCCACGACGCGGTCGCACCCGGCGAACCAGGTACAGGCACCGCCTCGAAATCCGCATTCCATCCAGCCGGGTGAGGCCCGTAGGCGACTTCCCACGGTGGTGAGTTGCTCGCGCAGTTCCTCGCGCCCCTGGATACCAAGCTCGTCGCTCCCGGAGACTTCCTGGGTCACCCCGCAAGGCCGGGAACAGGAAGCTCCAGGGGCGCGGGGAATTGCGGCACGGCGAGCCACGGACGGGTCACGGCCGCGGACGGGGCCGGGCTTCCCGCCCGCGGGGTCACTCCGTGAGGGTCTCCAGGAGGGCGTCGGCCGCGCGGTAGGGGTCGAGGGCGCCGGCGACCACGCGCTCCGCGAGCGCGCCCAGCCTGCGGTCGCCGTGCAGGTCCGCGATGCGCGCCCGCAGGGCCGTGACCGCGATGGTCTCCACCTCGCCCGCCGCCCGCCGCAGCCGCCGCTCCGCGAGGACGCCGTGCTCCTCCAGCCACGCCCGGTGCTTGTCGAGCGCGGCGACGACCTCGTCGATGCCCTCGCCGCGCGCCGCCACGGTCTTCACGATCGGCGGGCGCCAGTCCCCCGGCGCGCGGGCCTCGCCGAGGCCGAGCATGTGGTTCAGCTCGCGCGCGGTCGCGTCCGCCCCGTCCCGGTCGGCCTTGTTGACCACGTACACGTCGCCGATCTCCAGGATTCCCGCCTTCGCGGCCTGGATGCCGTCGCCCATCCCGGGCGCCAGCAGCACCACCGACGTATCGGCCTGCGCGGCGATCTCCACCTCGGACTGGCCGACGCCGACGGTCTCCACGAGGATCACGTCGCAGCCCGCCGCGTCCAGGACCCGTACGGCCTGCGGCGCGGCCCAGGCGAGCCCCCCGAGATGGCCGCGGGTGGCCATGGAGCGGATGTAGACCCCGGGGTCGGAGGCGTGGTCCGACATCCGGACCCGATCCCCGAGGAGCGCGCCGCCGGAGAACGGCGACGACGGGTCGACGGCCAGCACCCCGACCCGCCGCCCGGTTCGGCGGTACGCGCTCACCAGCGCGGACGTCGTGGTGGACTTGCCGACCCCGGGCGAACCGGTCAGCCCCACGACATACGCGTTGCCGGTGAGCGGCGCGAGCGCGGCCATCACCTCCCGCAGCTGGGGTGACGCCCCCTCCACGAGGGAGATCAGCCGGGCGACGGCGCGCGGCTGCCCCGCCCGCGCCCGTTCGACCAGATCGGGGACGTCCACCATGGCCCAGCTCCTCCGCACCCGCGCGGCCCGCGCCGCGTCCGCCACTTCCACCACCGCCACCGGGGGCGCGCGCCCGGGTCCGTACGCCCCTGGCACGCACCGTGCGACTACTCGCCGGCGTCGATCCCCGGCACCCGGAGGATCAGCGCGTCGCCCTGGCCGCCGCCGCCGCACAGCGCCGCCGCCCCCGTGCCGCCGCCGCGGCGGCGGAGTTCCAGCGCGAGGTGGAGGACGATCCGCGCGCCGGACATCCCGATCGGATGCCCCAGCGCGATCGCCCCGCCGTTGACGTTCACCTTTTCCGGGGATACACCGAGGTCCTTCATGGACTGCACGGCGACCGCCGCGAACGCCTCGTTGATCTCGATCAGATCGAGGTCGCCGACGGTGATGCCCTCCTTGCCCACGGCGTGTTCGATGGCGTTGGAGGGCTGGGACTGGAGGGAGTTGTCGGGCCCGGCGACATTGCCGTGCGCGCCGATCTCCGCGAGCCACGACAGGCCAAGCTCCTCCGCCTTGGCCCGGCTCATCACGACCACGGCGGCCGCGCCGTCGGAGATCTGCGAGGCCGTGCCCGCGGTGATGGTGCCGTCGGCGGCGAAGGCGGGCCGCAGCCGGGCCAGGTTCTCCACCGTGGTCTCGGCCCGGATGCCCTCGTCCTTCTCGAAGATCACCGGGTCGCCCTTGCGCTGCGGGATCTCCACCGGGGCGATCTCGGCGTCGAAGAGGCCGTTCTTCTGCGCGGCGGCGGCCCGCTGGTGCGAGGCGGCGGCGAAGGCGTCCTGCTCGGGGCGGCCGATCCCGAGGCGGGTGTTGTGCTTCTCGGTGGACTCCCCCATCGCGATCTGCTCGAAGGCGTCGGTCAGGCCGTCGTGCGCCATCGCGTCGAGCATCTCGACCGCGCCGTACTTGAAGCCCTGGCGGGACTTGGGCAGCAGATGGGGCGCGTTGGTCATGGATTCCTGGCCGCCCGCGACGACGATGTCGAACTCGCCCGCGCGGATCAGCTGGTCCGCGAGGGCGATCGCGTCGAGCCCGGAGAGACAGACCTTGTTGATCGTGAGCGCCGGAACGCTCATGGGGATGCCGGCCTTGACCGCGGCCTGGCGGGCCGGGATCTGTCCGGCGCCGGCCTGGAGCACCTGCCCCATGATCACGTACTGCACCTGGTCGGGGCCGATCCCGGCCCGGTCGAGGGCCGCCTTGATCGCGAAGCCTCCGAGGTCGGCTCCGGAGAAGGACTTGAGCGAGCCGAGCAGCCGTCCCATGGGCGTGCGCGCGCCCGCGACGATCACCGTGGTGTTACCGGTCGTTCCTGACATGGGCAACGATCCCTTCCGGCTCGGACGCCGAGGAGTGAACGAGGGTTTACTTCAAATGTACTGACCGGTTCGCCCCCGGGTCACGACGCGCCCCGTGTGACGGCGCGCACCTTGCGCAACCGGGAGCCAACCGCTCCACTGGTCCCATGCTGACGCGTATCGATCACATCGGGATCGCCTGCTCGGACCTCGACGCGACCGTCGAGTTCTACCGGTCCACGTACGGCTTCGAGGTCTTCCACTCGGAGGTCAACGAGGAGCAGGGGGTACGGGAGGCCATGCTGAGGATCAACGAGACCTCCGACGGAGGCGCCTCCTACATCCAGCTCCTCCAGCCCATCCGCGACGACTCCCCGGTCGGGAAGTGGCTGGCCAAGAACGGCGAGGGAGTCCATCACATCGCCTTCGGCACGGCCGACGTGGACGGCGACGCCGAGGCGATCCGCGGCAAGGGGGTCCGGGTGCTGTACGAGGAGCCGCGCCGCGGCTCGATGGGTTCCCGGATCACGTTCCTGCACCCCAAGGACTGCCACGGCGTACTGACCGAACTCGTCACCTCCGCAACGGAGCACTGACCCGAAGGATTCCCGGCCCGGTAGAGTGGGCTGTTCCGGGCCGGGGCCGGGTCGGGGCCGCGACGCGTCCTCTCATATTGTTCTGTCACCATTCCCCGGGGGCCGTTCGCCGGGCGAGCGGTGTTTGTGCGGGAGATGTTGCGACCAGGGGACGGATGGGACCGCGTAGTGCGGGGCTACGAACGCCAGGAGAGCCACCGAGCTGACGACGACGTCCTCTCGCGGTTCGAAGCCGAGATGGACCGGCTGAAGACCGAGCGGGAGAAGGCCGTCCAGCACGCCGAGGACCTCGGCTACCAGGTCGAGGTGTTGCGCGCCAAGCTCCACGAGGCACGCCGCGGTCTGGCGGCCCGTCCCGCCTACGACAACCCCGACCTCGGCTATCAGGCCGAGCAGATGCTGCGGAACGCCCAGGCCCAGGTCGACCAGATGCGGTCGGACGCCGAGCGCGAACTGCGGGACGTCAGGGCCCAGGCGCAGCGGCTCCTTCAGGAGCACGCCGAGCAGCAGGCCAGGCTCCAGGCGGAGCTGCACACGGAGGCCAATCAGCGGCGCCAGCGGCTCGACCAGGAGCTGGCCGAGCGCCGCCAGACCGTCGAGGCGCACGTCAACGAGAACGTGGCCTGGGCCGAGCAGTTGCGAGCCCGTACGGAGTCCCAGGCGCGGCGGCTGATGGACGAGTCCCGCGCGGCGTCCGAGCAGTCCCTGGCGCAGGCCAGGGCGGAGGCCAAGCGGCTGACGGACGAGGCCCGTTCACGGCTCGGCGCGGAGGCCGACGCGACCCGTACGGAGGCCGAGGCGCTGCTGCACCGGGCCCGCCGGGACGCCGAGCGGATGCTGAGTACGGCGTCCGCCCAGGCGCAGGAGGCCACCGGCCACGCCGAGCGGCTGCGTTCGTCGACGTCGGCCGAGTCGGAGCTGGCGCGGCAGCAGGCGGCTGAGCTGACCCGGGCCGCCGAGCAGCGGCTCGCGGAGGCCGATGAGCGGCTGCGGGCGTCGCGTGCCGACGCGGAGCGACTGGTCGCCGAGGCCAAGGAGTCGGCGGCCCGGGAGCAGACGACCGCGGAGTCGGTCAACGAGCAGCGGACCCGTACCGCGAAGGCGGAGATCGCCCGTCTGGTGGCCGAGGCGACCACCGAGGCGGAGGCGGCGAAGGCCGAGGCCGAGCAGGTACTGGCCGATGCCCGTTCGGAGTCCGAGAAGCGGCTGGCGGAGGCCGCGGAGAAGGCGAAGACGATCGCGGCCGAGGACGCGGCCGCGGCGATCGCGAAGGCCGCCCGGGATGCCGAGGAGGTGCTCACCAAGGCGTCCGACGACGCCCGGGAGACCACCCGCAAGGCCGCCGAAGAGGCGGAGCGGATCCGCCGGGAGGCGGCGGCCGAGGGCGAGCGGCTGCGCGGTGAGGCGGCGGAGCAGGCCGACGACATCAAGGGCGCGGCCAAGGACGACACCAAGGAGTACCGCGCCCGGACGGTCGAACTCCAGGAGGAGGCCCGGCGGCTGCGCGGCGAGGCCGAGCAGCTGCGGTCCGAGGCGGTCGCCGAGGGCGAGCGGCTCCGTACCGAGGCCCGCCGGGAGGCGGTACAGCAGATCGAGGAGGCGGCGTCGACCGCCGAGGAGCTGCTGACGAAGGCCCGGTCGGACGCCGACGAGCTGCGGTCGGGCGCGAGCGGCGAGAGCGAGCGGATCCGTACCGAGGCGATCGAGCGGGCGACGACCCTGCGCCGCCAGGCCGAGGAGACGCTGGAGCGCACCCGCGCGGAGGCCGAGCGGCTGCGGGTGGAGACCGAGGAGCAGGCGGACGCCATGCGCGCCGCCGCCGAACAGGCCGCCGACGCGCTGCGCGAGGAGGCCGAGCGGACCACGGCGGCCCGCCAGGAGGAGGCGTCCGCGGCGCTGGCCCGGCTGCATGCCGAGGCGGAGGCCCGGATCGGGGCCGCGGAGACGGCGCTGACGGACGCCAGGGCCGAGGGCGAGCGGCTGCGGCGTGAGGCCGTGGAGGAGACCGACCGGCTGCGGGCGGAGACGGCGGAGCGGATCCGGAACCTGCAGGAGCAGGCGGACGGGGAGGCGGACCGGCTGCGCAACGAGGCCGCGGCGGACGCGGCGACGGCCCGCGCGGAGGGCGAGAACATCGCGGTACGGCTCCGCGGGGACGCGGCGGCCGAGGCGGAGCGGCTGAAGACGGAGGCGCGGGAGACCTCGGACCGGCTGCGGTCCGAGGCGGCGGCCGCCGCCGACCGGGTGGGCGCCGAGGCGCAGGAGGCCCTCGCCGCGGCCCAGGAGGAGGCCGTACGGCGTCGCCGCGAGGCCGAGGACACCCTGGGGACCGCGCGGGACGAGGCCGAGCGGGAGCGGGAGCGGGCGCGGGAGCAGAGCGAGGAGCTGCTGGCGTCGGCGCGCAAGCGGGTCGAGGAGGCGCAGTCCGAGGCGCAGGCGCTGACGGAGGACGCCGACCGGCGGGCCACGGAGACGGTCTCGGCGGCCGAGCAGAACGCCAAGCAGGTCAGGGACGCGGTCGCGGGGCTGCACGAGCAGGCCGACGAGGAGATCGCGGGGCTGCGGTCGGCGGCCGAGCACGCGGCGGAGCGGACCCGTACCGAGGCGCAGGACGAGGCCGACCGGCTGCGGGCGGACGCGCACGCCGCGGTGGAGCGCGCCACCGAGGACGCGGCCCGGCTGCGGGAGCGCGCCCAGACGGAGACGGACGCGGCGAACGCGCTGGCGGAGCGGACGGTCAACGACGCGATCGCCGAGTCGGAGCGGCTGCGCACGGACTCCGCGGAGTACGCGCAGCGGATGCGGACGGAAGCGTCCGACGCGGTCGCGACGGCCGAGCAGGACGCGGCGCGGACCCGGGCGGACGCCCGGGACGACGCCAACCGGATCCGTTCGGAGGCGGCGGCGCAGGCGGACCGGCTGATCGGCGAGGCGGCGTCGGAGGGCGACCGGATCCGCGCCGAGGCGCAGACGGTGCTCGACGAGGCGCGGGCGACGGCCGACAAGCGGCGGGCGGACGCGGCGTCGCAGGCCGACCAGTTGCTGGTGGAGGCCCGGGGGGACGCGGAGCGGATGCGGGCCGAGGCGGCGGAGACCGTGGGCGCGGCGCAGCAGGCCGCGGAGCGGATCCGTACCGAGGCGCAGAAGACGAAGTCGGACGCGGACGCGGCGGCGGAGCGGATGCGCTCCGAGGCGCGGACGGTGGCGGACCGTACCGTCGACGAGGCCAGGGACGCCGCGGCGAAGCGCCGCAGGGACGCGGCCGAGCAGGCGGACCAGCTGGTCGACAAGGCCCAGGACGAGGCGCTGCGTTCGGCGCTGGAGGCCGAGAAGCAGGCCGACGCGATGGTCGGGGCGGCTCGCAAGGAGGCGGAGCGGCTGGTCTCCGACGCGACCGTGGAGGGCAACTCGTTGGTGGAGCGGGCCAGGGCGGACGCGGACGAGCTGCTCGTCGGCGCGCGCCGGGACGCCACCGCGATAAGGGACCGGTCGGACGAGCTGCGGGTCAGGGCCGAGTCCGAGGTCGAGGAGTTGCACGAGCGGGCCCGCCGGGAGACGTCCGAGCAGATGAAGGTCGCCGGCGAGCGGGTGGACCATCTGGTGAAGGCGGCGACGGAGCAGCGCAACGAGTCGGCGGAGAAGGCGAAGGAGCTGCTGTCGGAGGCGACGTCCGAGGCGAGCCGGGTCCGGATCGCGGCCGTGAAGAAGGCGGAGGGTCTCCTGAAGGAGGCCGAGGCGAAGAAGGCCGGGCTCATCCGCGAGGGGGAGCAGATCAGGTCCGAGGCCGAGTCGGAGGCCCGCCGGCTGGTCGGCGACGGCAAACGCGATCTGGACGTCCTGGTGCGGCGGCGCGAGGACATCCAGGCGGAGATCTCCCGGGTCCAGGACGTGCTGGAGGCGCTGGAGTCCTTCGAGGCGCCCGGCGGCGACAAGGTGCCGAAACCCGGCGCCGGTTCGGGCGACGCCAAGAACGGCGGTTCCCCAGGGGGCGTCAGAGCGGGCGCCTCGGCGGGAGTTACCCGATCCGGCGGCAAGTCTTCACGGTCCTAGGGCGTGTCTTGTGGATCAGGCCGGATCAGGGAGCGGGGTCTGGTGCCGTGGATCGCAAGGCGGAGGAAGGAGTCCACGCGGAGCGTCGACGACTGACGACAACGCGGCGAGGCGCGGTACCAGGGCACGCGAGCCCGGCAAGGTCCACAAGACACGCCCTGGGCACTCAAAAGACTGCATATTCTCCAGATCAAACCCGTATCCGCTCGATGACACACCGCTTCGGCCCCTAGGATTCCCCCTATCACCTCACCGGTCTCTTTCGACAGGAACCCCATGAGCGACACATCCTCCCCCTTCGGCTTCGAGCTCGTGCGGCGTGGTTACGACCGCGGTCAGGTGGACGACCGCATTACCAAGCTCGTCGCCGATCGTGATAGCGCGCTGACGCGGATCACGTCTTTGGAAAAGCGCATCGAGGAGTTGCACCTCGAGACGCAGAACGCCCAGGCGCAGGTCAGCGACGCCGAGCCGTCGTACGCCGGTCTCGGCGCGCGCGTCGAGAAGATCCTTCGGCTCGCCGAGGAGGAGGCGAAGGACCTGCGTGAGGAGGCCCGCCGCGCCTCCGAGCAGCACCGTGAGCTGGCCGAGTCCGCCGCCCAGCAGGTGCGCAACGACGCGGAGGCGTTCGCCGCCGACCGCAAGTCGAAGGCCGAGGACGAGGGCGTCCGGATCGTCGAGAAGGCGAAGGGTGACGCCAGCCAGCTCCGTTCGGACGCGCAGAAGGACGCGCAGTCGAAGCGGGAGGAGGCCGACGCGCTCTTCGAGGAGACCCGCGCCAAGGCCGCCCAGGCCGCCGCGGACTTCGAGACGAACCTGGCCAAGCGCCGCGAGCAGTCCGAGCGGGATCTGGCGTCCCGTCAGGCGAAGGCGGAGAAGCGGCTCGCGGAGATCGAGCACCGGGCGGAGCAGCTGCGCCTGGAGGCCGAGAAGCTGCGTACGGACGCCGAGCGCCGGGCCCGTCAGACGGTGGAGACCGCGCAGCGCCAGGCCGAGGACATCGTCGCCGACGCCAATGCCAAGGCCGACCGGATCCGCAGCGAATCGGAGCGCGAGCTGGCGGCGCTCACCAACCGCCGCGACTCGATCAACGCCCAGCTGACGAACGTCCGCGAGATGCTGGCGACGCTGACGGGTGCCGCGGTGGCCGCGGCGGGCGCGCCCGTCGACGACGAGCCGATCTCCCGGGGCGTCCCGGCCCAGCAGTCCCGCTGACCCGGCGGCCCCTTCCGTAACACCCGTCATGGCGGCCCCCCGCCGCCTCCGGGTGCTCGGTGGAGGTGTTCGGTCAAATAAACGTCAAGCCCCCCGCCACTCCAGTGGCGGGGGGCTTCGCGCGCCCTTAGCGTGTCTGCATGATCGAGCTAGAGGGTCTCACCAAGCGGTTCGGGACGAAGGTCGCCGTCGACCATCTCTCGTTCCGGGTCCGGCCGGGCATGATCACCGGCTTTCTGGGGCCCAACGGGGCGGGCAAGTCCACGACCATGCGGATGATGCTGGATCTGGACAATCCGACGGCGGGCTCGGTCCTGATCGACGGGCGGCACTACCGCGATCTCGCGGAGCCGCTGAAGTACATCGGCGCGCTGCTGGACGCCAAGGCGATGCACGGCGGGCGGAGCGCGTACAACAATCTGCTCTGTCTCGCCCAGGCCAACCGGATCCCCGAGTCCCGGGTCGCCGAGGTACTGGACGTGGTGGGTCTGACCCCGGTCGCCCGAAAGAAATCGAAAGGGTTTTCCCTCGGGATGGGGCAGCGGCTCGGTATCGCCTCGGCGCTGCTCGGCGATCCCGAGATCCTCATGTTCGACGAGCCGGTGAACGGACTCGACCCCGAGGGTATTCACTGGATCCGCAATCTGATGAAGGCGCTCGCCGCCGAGGGGCGAACGATCTTCGTCTCCTCGCATCTGATGAGTGAAATGGCCCTGACCGCCGATCATTTGATCGTGATCGGGCAGGGAAAACTGCTCGCGGACACCTCCATGGCGGACTTCATCCGGCAGAACTCGCGCAGTTTTGTACGGCTCCGCTCGCCCGAGCAGGAGCGGCTGCGGGACGTCCTCCACGGCGCCGGGTACACGGCGGTGGAGTCGGCCGGGACGCTGGAGGTCGACGGGGCCACCACCGAGGCGCTGGGCGAGCTGGCCGCCGCCCACGGGGTGGCGCTGCACGAACTGAGCCAGCAGCAGGCGTCGCTGGAGGAAGCGTTTATGCAGATGACGGCGAGCGCCGTGGAGTACCACGCCCACGGGACACCGTCCGGGGGCCCGGCGGTGCCGGGTCCCGAGCCGGAGGGCTACCCGCGGGAGCCGGGCCCGGGACAGCGGGCGTGGGGCGCCGGGTGGTCCGCGCCCGGCGGGAGCGACGATCGCGGCGCCGGTCGCGGCAAGGGAGCCTGACGCATGGCCTCGGTACCCGCGGTCCTCCAGTCGGAGTGGACCAAGATCCGTACGGTGTCGTCCACGGTCTGGACGCTCGCCTCGGCCTTCCTCGCCACGGTGGCGGTCAGCGCCGCGCTCTGCGCCGTCTACAACGCCACCTTCGACGACATGCCCGACGCCCAGCGGCTGACCTTCGACCCGGTCTTCGCCGGGTTCTCCGGGATCGTCCTGGGCCAGCTGGCGATGGTGGTCTTCGGGGTCCTGGTGGTGGGCACGGAGTACAGCTCCGGCATGATCCGCACATCACTGGCCGCGGTACCGCAGCGGGGGACGTTCCTCTTCAGCAAGATCGCGGTGGCCGCCGCGCTGGCGCTGCTGGTCGGCATGGTCACCAGCTTTGTCACCTTCTTCGTGGGCCAGGCCCTGCTCGGCGAGCACGGCACGGACCTGGGCCAGGAGAACGTCCTGCGCGCGGTCTTCGGCGCGGGCCTCTACATGGGTCTGATCTCCCTCTTCTCGATGGCCGTCGCGGCCATACTGCGCAGTTCGATGCTCTCCCTCGGCATCCTGATGCCGTTCTTCTTCCTGGTCTCCCAGATCCTCACCGCGGTCCCCAAGGCGAAGGACGTCGCGCGCTTCTTCCCCGACCAGGCGGGCGCCAAGATCATGCAGGTGGTGCCGGGCGCCATGGGCAGCGACAAGGCGCCGTACGGCCCCTGGGAGGGGCTCGGGATCATGGTCCTGTGGATCATCGCGGCCCTGATCGGCGCCTATGCGGTGATCAAGAAGCGGGACGCGTAGCGGTCGCCGCGGGGGCGACGGGGCCGGGACGATCCGTATACCGCGGGCGCACCGGCGGTAACCCTTCGGGGGAACCACCGTTCGGCGGATATCCTCGTAAGCCTTACGGGGGGCACGCGGCGAAGAAGCCGGCGGCCCGGAACCTCTGACGCCGATAGGGCGGGAGCATGATCGAGGCAGTCGGCCTGACCAAACGCTATGGCACCACGACGGCGGTGGAGAACCTCACCTTCCAGGTCAGGCCCGGCGCCGTGACCGGATTCCTCGGCCCCAACGGCGCCGGGAAGTCCACCACGATGAGGATGATCCTGGGCCTGGACAACCCGACGTCCGGCACGGTCACCGTCGGGGGCCGTCCCTTCCGGGACGCGGTGAACGCGCCCCGCGAGGTCGGCGCACTGCTCGACGCCAAGGCCGTACACGGCGGCCGGACCGCCCGCAACCATCTGCTGTCCCTGGCCCAGCTCGCCGGGATCCCGGCCCGCCGGGTGGACGAGGTCCTCGGGGTCGTCGGCCTCCAGGACGTGGCCCGGCGCCGGTCGAAGGGCTTCTCCCTCGGCATGGGCCAGCGGCTGGGTATCGCGGCGGCGCTGCTGGGCGACCCGAAGGTGCTGCTGTTCGACGAGCCGGTGAACGGACTCGACCCCGAGGGCATCCTCTGGGTCCGCAATCTGATGAAGGCGCTCGCCGCCGAGGGCCGTACCGTCTTCGTCTCCTCGCACCTGATGAGCGAGATGGCGCTCACCGCCGACCATCTCATCGTCATCGGCCGGGGCCGGCTGCTCGCCGATATGGGCGTACGGGACTTCATCGCGGCCAGCTCGGCGGGGTTCGCCCGGGTCCGCACCCCCCAGGACGAGCCCGCGCAGCGCGAGAAGCTCTCCGGGGTGCTCGCGGAGGCCGGGGCGCAGGTGATGCCGGAACCGGACGGCGCGCTGCGGGTGATGGGCCTTCCACTGCCGCGGATCAGCGAGCTGGCGCACGGTGCCGACGTCCGGCTGTGGGAGCTGTCGCCGCATCAGGCGTCGCTGGAGGAGGCGTATATGCGGATGACGCAGGGCTCCGTCGACTTCCGCTCCACCCAGGACGAGAAGTCGGGCCTGCGGGAGCAGCTGCCCTTCGGGGCGGCCCCGGAGATCCCCGATATGCCGGTGGGCGGGTGGTACGCCCCGCCGGCCGGGACCAATCCCTACGCCGCGCCCCCCGCCACCGCCCCGACGGCCCCGACGGCAGCACCGGCTCCGCCGACCCCGCCGGTGGCGCCTCCCGCTCCCCCGACCACGACGCCCGAGGACGCCCGATGACCACGCCCTACCAGCCGCCGGGCGCCACCGCCACGTACACCTCGCCCATCCCGGTCCGCCCGGCCCGGCTCGGGGACGCCATCGCCTCCGAGTGGACCAAGATCCGTACCCTGCGGTCCACGATGTGGACGCTCGGGGTGATGGTCGCCCTGCTGTTCGGCATCGGCGCCCTCACCACCTGGATCGTGGACGCGACCGACGACAACGCGGAATTCGTCCGGAACGACGTCCTGTCGCTCGGCTTCTTCGGCGCCATCCTCAGCACCATCTGTGTGATCACGCTGGGGGTGCTGACGGTGACCTCCGAGTACAACACCGGGATGATCCGGACCACGATGACCGCCTGCCCGTCCCGGGCCCGGGTGCTCACCGCCAAGGCGATCGTCTACTTCGTCCTGGTCTTCACCGCCATGACCGTCACGACCCTGCTGCTCGGCGCGGTCCAGGTGGGGATCGCCGGCGGGGAGCCGAACGGCGAGCAGTGGCTGCGCGCCACCCTGGGCGTCAGCTTCTATCTCGCCTGCCTCGGACTGCTGTCGATGGCCGTGGGGGTGCTGATCCGGCACTCGGCGGGCGCGATCACCGTCATGTTCGGGGTCGTACTGCTGCCGCTGGTGATGGCGGTCTTCATGGCGACCGCCGGGAGTCTGCAGAGCTTCGGCACCTGGCTGATCGAGTACTCGGTGCCGAGTCAGCTCGGGGTGGTCTACGACGAAGGGCTGATGACGAGCGGCGTCGCGGGCTGGGAGCCGCTGCTGATCATCGTCGGACTGACGGCCGCCGCGCTGGGCGGCGCGTACGCCGCACTGGCGGCACGCGACGTCTGACCTGCGGGACGGGCCCCCGGGTCCGATCCGTCGAACCGGCCCTAATGACGGGGCGCGTTACGGGACCGCTGCACCCTGCTGGTGCGGCGGTCCTTGGCGTTCCAGCACGCCTTGTGCCAGTGCCGCCGGTCCTCCACCCCGCCGTGCTCGGGCCAGGCCACCACATGCGGGACGGCGGAGGGGATCTCCTGGTCGCATCCGGGGCAGCGGTACCGCTTGCCCTCCGACGAGGCCCCGGCGACGTGCCGGACCGACCACTCCTCCCCCTGCCATGACTCCGTACGGCCGAATCCGCCGTACCGGTCGCCGGGATCACCGGCCGGGGCGGAGGACTTGTCGCCGCCCTTGGGGCGGTTGTGGCGGGGGGACACAGAGCACCTCACAGGGCGAGTGGGGACGGTTCCTGGGGATTGCGGGGGGATTGCGGACGGTTTCCCGTCGAGTCCAGCCTACGGGCCGACGCCCCGGGTAGGCGCACCCGGGAGGGTGACGGATCGGGCTTCCGCACGGACCGGTGGCCGGACAATCCGATAATTCTCGCCATCGCCCGTGCCTTTGGCACGTGTCAGGCGTTAGTGCGGGCAGGGGGAGCGCCGGTTCGGCCGCAAGGAGGCAGAAGGCATGCGCGTGGGTACGTTCGTCCTGGCCGCCCAGTTCCCGGGTCAGGGGCGGGGGGAGGCGCTGCACCGGGCGGTGCGGACCGCCGAGGTCGCCGAGGAGGCGGGGCTGGACTCCGTCTGGCTGGCGGAGCACCATTTCGTGCCGTACGGGGTCTGCCCGTCGGCGATCACCCTGGCGGCGCTGCTGCTCGGCCGGACCCGCCGGATCGGTGTCGGTACGGCGGTGAGCGTGCTGCCGAACGCCCATCCGGTCGCGCTCGGCGAGCAGGCCGCCCTGCTGCACATAACCAGCGGAGGACGGTTCTCCCTCGGGGTCGGCCGGGGCGGGCCCTGGATCGATCTGGAGGTCTTCGGATCGGGGATCGGGGCGTACGAGTCCGGTTTCCCCGAGTCGCTCGATCTGCTGCTGCGCTGGCTGCGGGAGCCCGAGGTCGGCGCGGACGGCGAGCGCTACCGCTTCCGCCCGGTCGACGTCGTACCGCGCCCGGCCGATCTGCTGGAGAGCCCGCTGCTGCTGGAGGCCCCCGCGCGGCCCGGCGGCCCGGCGCCGCACCCGGAGGTCGTCGTCGCCTGCACCTCCCCCGGCGGGGTGCGGACGGCCGGGGAGCGGGGCCTGCCGATGCTCCTCGGGATGCACTGCGGCGACGAGGAGAAGGCCGCGATGGTCGCCCTGTGGCGGCGGCACGCCCTGGAGGCCGGGCACTCCCCCGACGCGGTGGCCGCCGCCGGACATGTGTCGGCCGGGGTCGTCCAGCTCGACGACCGGGTGCGCGACGCGCGCGAGCAATTGGTGAAGGCCATGCCGGGCTGGCTGCGGCAGGGGCTCGCCGCCCATCGGACGGTCGACGCCCGGGTCCGGACGATGCGCGATCCGGTCGCGTACACCGAGTTGCTGTGCTCGCTCCATCCGGTGGGCCCGCCCCGGCTGGCCGCCGACCGGCTGGCCGCGACCGCGGAGCGTACGGGCATCACCCGCTTCGCGCTGCTCGCCGAGGGCTCCGGCGATCTCGCCGGTACGGAGGCGACGCTGCGCCGCCTGGGCGAGGAGGTCGTCCCCCTGCTGGTCTGAGCGCGCCGGCCCGGTCCGGCGCCGCGGTACGCCGAGCCTCCCGCCCGGGAACTCCCCGGCGGGAGGCTCATGGAGCCGCCCTCTCCACCCGGCCGGACGCCCCGCATCTCCCGCGATGCGAGGCCGCCCCACGATCACAGTGCTAGCAGTCGCGGAGCTCCGGCGACTGGTTGAGCAGCTGTCCCCGCGGCGAGGTGAAGCGGGCGAGCCGCTCGTCCACCGACGGGTCCAGCGGGAACACCGCGATGCGGTGGCAGTTCTGGAACGCGAGACGTACGCCGAAGTGCCTTTGGAGCGCGCCGCGAATCGCGTCACTCGCGAGCGCGCGCAGCAGTTGACCACGTGCCTGCTCGTCCGGCGGAGGCGTCTGGTTGTCGGCGAACTCTCCGCCGTCGACCTTCAGCTGGGCCACCAGGGAACTGATCATCTCCCATGCGAAGGGCAGGGAGGTCCGGACGCAGTCGACGAAGGCGGCTTCGTCGACCTCGCCTCGCTCGGCCTGTTCCAACAGCGCCGGTGAGACGTCGAGCGACATGGGTTCTCCTCTCGTGACCCCCCATCCCCAGGGGGCCATACGGGCAGGGAAGAAGGCACCGGGCGACCCCGATCACATCGACATGGGCATGACGCATGACGACGCAGAGTGCACGTCCGGCAACCTCCTGCATCCACGGTAAGTGCGCCGTCCCGCCCGCACCAGAAGATTGGGCCTACAACCAGCCAGAAACGAACAGGGACAAGTGGGGCGACCCGAAGGCGCTCAGCCAAGCTCAGTAGCAGGTGCGGACGGCCGGACGCAGGGGGAATCGCGCGGCGCCGCGTGCGTCGAGTAGCGTTGCCGACCATGCGCCTCGTCATCGCCCGTTGCTCCGTGGACTACGTGGGCAGGCTCACCGCCCACCTCCCCTCCGCTCCCCGTCTGATCCTTGTGAAGGCCGACGGCAGCGTCTCCGTCCACGCAGACGACCGGGCGTACAAACCGCTGAACTGGATGTCCCCGCCCTGCACACTCAAGGAGGGCGACGACAGCGTCTGGACGGTCATCAACAAAGCGGGCGAAAAACTGATCATCACGATGGAGGAGGTCCTCCACGACTCCTCCCACGAGCTGGGCGTGGACCCCGGTCTCATCAAGGACGGCGTCGAGGCCCATCTGCAGGAACTCCTCGCCGACCGGATCGAGACACTGGGCGAGGGCTACAGCCTGATCCGCCGTGAGTACCCGACGGCGATCGGCCCGGTGGACATCCTCTGCCGGGACGGCGGGGGCGCCACGGTCGCGGTGGAGATCAAGCGCCGGGGCGAGATCGACGGTGTGGAGCAGCTGACCCGCTATCTGGAGCTGCTGAACCGCGATCCGCATCTGGCGCCGGTGCGCGGGGTGTTCGCGGCCCAGGAGATCAAGCCGCAGGCGCGGGTGCTGGCGACGGACCGCGGCATCGGCTGTGTGGTGCTGGACTACAACGCGATGCGCGGTGTCGAGGACGACAAGCTCCGCCTCTTCTGACCCTTCTGAGCTGCGGTTCGGAAGCGATGGACGGGCGAAGGCCGGGCACGCACTCCTCGGAGTGCGTGC
>NZ_JBHYZV010000028.1:0-91245 GCF_042753905.1 Streptomyces sp. NPDC059248
GCGTACCCCCTGGCCGGTACGACCGGTACGGGGAACCCGGGCCGGGGCCCGGACCGTCGTTCCGCGACGAGTCCGGGCCCCGGCCCTTTCAGGCGTGGCAGGCGATCGGCCGGCCGCCGTTGTAACGCGCCATCTCGGCGAAGACCGGCGCGGACCGGATCTCGGTACCGGGCGGCGCCCCGGACTCCTCGGCGTAGGCGCGGTGCAGATTGGCCACCAGGCGCTCGGGGTCGCGCAGCCCGGCGTGGTCGCCGAGGTCGGTCCGCAGCGCCGTTTCGAGGGGCGTGAGCCCGGCGGCCAGACCCCGGCGGGCGGCGGCCCGGACCAGCAGCAGATAGTCCCGGGTCGCGTCGAGCACCTCGGGGCCGGCCACCGGGCCGTGTCCGCCGACGACGGTCTCGGGTTCGAGGGCGCGCAGCCGTTCGACGGCCCGCAGGGTGCCGTCGAGCGACCCCATCAGGGCGAACGGCGTACAGCCCGGCATCAGGACGTCCCCGGCGAACAGGATCCGCCGGTCCGGGAGCCATGCCACGACGTCGCCGGTGGTGTGCGCGGTGCCGATGTGCAGCAGTTCGACGGTCAGGGCGCCGATACGGAGCACCGCCCGGTCGCGGAAGGTCAGCGTCGGCAGGGCGAGCCGGATATCGCCCCACTCCGTGCCGGGCCAGACGTCGCGCAGGGCGAGTCCGCGCCGGGCCATCTCGTACCGGGTGTTCTCGTGGGCCACGACCGTGGCGCCGGGGGCGACGACCGAGGTGCCGAAGTGGTGGTCCCCGTGGTGGTGGGTGAGGACGACCGTGCCCACCGGCCGCGGGGTGCGGGCGGCGACGGCGGCGCGCAGGGCGCGGGCGCGCCGTTCGGTGGCGGCGGTGTCCACGACGGCGACCGCGTCGTCGCCGATCAGGACGCCGGCGTTGTTCAGGCACCAGCCGCCGTCCGGCTGGACGTACGCGTACACACCGGGTGCCAGCTCGTCGAGTCGGGGCGGCGGCGGGGCGGGCGACGGGGGCATCGGGGCTCCTTCGGGCCTGCGGCGGGCCGACTGCCACGCCGGTTCCACGATCTGACGCCGCGTTGGAGCGCGGGACGTGGAGTGGTGGCCGGACGCACGAGAACCGTCGGGCGGCTTGCACCGGCCTCCTTTCTGGTGCATGCTGCTCCACAACTTCGGAACAACTTGCACCGAAGATTGGGCGCCGGGCAGTACCGGGCACCTCCGCCGGACCGCCCCGCACCACTGCCCCCGACTCCCTTCCCGACTCACCCGCAGGAGAGCTCCGGTGTCCGAACGATCCGTCAAGCGGTCCCGCCCCACCGGGACCGCGGTGCCCCCCGTCGACACGACGGCGGGCCCCGCGTCCCGCAAGGGGCTGGCACTGGCCGTGATCGCGATCGCCCAGCTGATGGTCGTCCTCGACGTCTCGATCGTGAATGTGGCGCTGCCGTCCATCCAGAACGCCCTCGACTTCTCGGCGACCGATCTGGAGTGGGTGGTCAACGCCTACGCCCTCGCCTTCGGCGGATTGCTGCTGCTCGGCGGGCGGATCGCGGACCTCTACGGTCAGCGCCGTACCTTCCTCGTCGGTGTCGCCGTCCTCACGGTGGCGTCCCTCCTCGGCGGTATGGCGACTCATCAGGGCTGGCTGATCGCCGCCCGAGCCGTCCAGGGCGTCTCCGGCGCGCTGGTCGCGCCCGCCGCCCTCGCCCTCATCGCCGGCACCTTCGCGGAGGGCGCGGAGCGGACCAGGGCGATGGGTGTCTACGCCGCCATGGGCGGCGCGGGCGGCGCGCTCGGCAATGTGCTCGGCGGTGTCTTCACCGACGCCCTGAGCTGGCGCTGGGTGCTCTTCGTCAATGTCCCCATCGGTGTCTTCCTGCTGTTCGCCGCGGTCCGGGCGTTCCCCGCCGAGCGGGTCACCGTCACCGACCGGCGGCTGGACCTGCCCGGCGCCGTGACCTCGACCGTCGGTATGTCCCTCGTCGTCTACGGGCTGATCCACGCGGCCACCGAGGACTGGGGCAGTACGGGCACCGTCGTCCCGCTCGCCGTCGGCGCCGCGCTGCTCGCCGCCTTCGTCGTCATCGAGGCGCGCAGCGAATCCCCCCTGATGCCGCTGGGCATCTTCCGCGACCGCAACCGGTCCGGCGCCTACGCGATCATGCTGGCGCTGGGCGCCGGAATGATCGTCCTGTTCTACTTCCTCACCCTCTTCATGCAGATCGTCCTCGGCTTCAGCCCGCTGCGGACCGGGTTCGCGTTCCTGCCGTTCGCCGTCGGCGCGGCCGTCTGCGCCACCATCAGCAGCCAGGTGCTGGGGCGGGTCGGCCCCCGGGTACTGCTCGCCACCGGTACGGCGCTGGCGGCCGTCGCCTTCTTCTGGTTCTCCCGGCTGGGCGCGGACGCCGGGTACACCGGCGATCTGCTCGGCCCGCTGGTCCTCGCCGGCGGCGGCGTCGGACTCTGCTTCGTACCGCTGACTCTGGCGGCGGTCGCGGGCGTGGACAAGGCCAGGTCCGGGGTGTCGTCGGCGCTGCTCAACGCCGGTCAGCAGGTGGGCGCCGCGCTCGGTCTCGCGGCGCTGGGGACGGTCGCCGTCGCCGCCGCCGAGGACCGGCTCACGGAGCTGATGGGCGCGGCCGCCGCCGCGTCGGCCGAGCACTACGGGCCCGCGGACGCGGCGAAGATGCCGCCGGACGTGAAGGCCGCCGTCTTCGACTCCCTCGCACACGGCTACGGCGTGGCGTTCCTGGTCACGGCCTTCGTCCTGCTCGGCGCGTTCCTGCTCGCCGTCACCGTGATCCGGGTCTCCGCCGAGGACGTCGCCGACGCCGAACCCGGTGTCGTGATCTGACCTCGGCCGTACGAGTCGACCGGGCCACCGCCTACGGCCCGGCACCGCCGAACACGAAAGGACCGCCATGAGCGGCAGCACGCGGCCGGGCCGTACGTCCGGCGTCGATCTGACCATGATGTACGCGATCCACCGCGCGCTGCGGCGGGATCTGGGCCTGCTGACGGCGGCCAGGCGACGGGACCCGGACGCCTTCCGTACCGGCTGGCGCCTGTTCACCCGGTATCTGACGATCCACCACATCGCCGAGGACGAGGCCCTGTGGCCCGTACTCAGGACCAAACTGGCGGACCGGGCCGGGGAACTCGCGCTCCTGCGCGCCATGGAGGCCGAGCACGTCCGGCTCGACCAGGTCGTGGCCAAGGTGGAGGAGGCGCTCGACGGCGGAGCCGGGGCAGCGGACGGGGACGGGGTGGTCCCGGCCGAGCTGATGGAGGACGTCGCCGCCTGTCTGACCGACCATCTCGACCACGAGGAGGCCCGGGCGCTGCCCCTCCTCGAATCCCTGCTCACGGCGGCCGAATGGCGGGGCTTCGTCTCGGGCCAGCGCCGTAGCGTCGGTCTCAGGGGCGCACCGACGTTCTTCCCGTGGCTGCTCGACGGTGTCGCCGACGACGACCGGCGGGCCGTGCTCGGTCTGCTGCCGGGCCCGCTGCGGCTGGTTTACGGCTCCGTATGGCGGCCGCGCTACGAACGGACGTCGCCCTGGCGGCGCTCGCCCGGGGGCCGCTGAGAGCCCCCTCCCCGCTCCGGTGCCGGACACATGAGTCCCCCGCAGGTGTCCGGCACCGGACGTTCCCGGCGCGTAGCGGCCCGGGAACACCCGCCGCCCCGGACCGTGCGGCACGGTCCGGGGCGGGTCGGCGTTCGGGCACCACGGCTCTCAGGGGTTCAGGACGGCGTCCTCACCGCAGCAGGACCGCCTTGCCGTTGATCCGGCGCTCGACCAGCCGGCGCAGCGCCGGCTCGGGATCCGTCCAGTCGCCGGTGTACGACACCTGGGGGTCGAGCCCGCCCTCGGCGACCAGCCGCAGCAGCGCCGCCAGATCACGGCCGACGGGCCTGCGGGCCATCTCGTCGAAGAGGTGCAGATAGCGCAGCCGGACACCGGGCCTGGCATTCCCCCAGTCGAAGGGCAGACTCAGATCCGTCCGCAGGGTGTTGCCGTAGCAGACGACCGTGCCGCGCGGCACCACCAGGCCGTACGCGCTCCGCAGCACATCGCCGCCGACGCTGTCGACGAGCACGTCGACGGGGCCGGTGGCGCGGGGCCCTTCGGCGTAGGTGGTGGCGGTGGCCGCACCGAGCCCGGGCAGGCCCTTCGTCCGCTCCGCGGAACCCGCCCAGGCCACCACTTCGGCGCCCGCGGCCCGCGCGAGCTGGACGGCGGCCCGGCCCACCCCGCCGCTGGCGCCGGTGACGAGGACCCGGCGGCCCAGTACGGACCCGGCGTGCCGCAGGGCGTACAACGCGGTGAGCCCGGCGACGGGGAGGGCCGCGGCGGCGGCCCACTCCACATCGTCGGGCAGCGGCGCCAGCCGGGTCGTGGCCAGCGCGACCCGCTCGCTCCAGCCGTCCTGTTCGGCGACGCCCGCCACCCGGGTGCCGGGCGGCGGGCCGCTGCCGTCGGCGGCGGCGCGCACCACGGTGCCCGCCACGTCGAAGCCGAGCCGGGAGCCGGGCGGCAGCACGGCCAGCAGCGACAGATCGCCGCGGTTCACGGAGACCGCCCTGACCTCCACGACGGCCTGATCGGGCCGGGGTTCGGGCTCGGGCACGGGGCTCGGCCGGAGCCGTAGGCCGCCGTCGTCGGGAGTGAGGTGTGCG
This sequence comes from Streptomyces sp. NPDC059248, assembly GCF_042753905.1. Lineage (NCBI taxonomy): Bacteria > Bacillati > Actinomycetota > Actinomycetes > Kitasatosporales > Streptomycetaceae > Streptomyces > Streptomyces sp. NPDC059248. The sequence goes on from NZ_JBHYZV010000028.1 coordinate 4,680, forward strand.
AGCACGTGACTTCCCCTTCGGATGGTGGACGGAAGACGGGACCGGCGGCCGGGAGAGGCGTCCCCGCCCGCTCCACACGGCGCCGAAGCGCCGACGCGCCAGGGCCTCACGGCCTGATGGCGGCACAGCCCGAAGGCGTCACGGCGTCACCAGCGCACCGCGCCGTCGACGGGCAGCACCGCGCCGTTGACGTAACCGCTGCTCGCGGAGGCGAGGAAGACGGCGGCGGCGCCGACATCGGCGCCCGTGCCCGGCCGCCCCGTCGCCAGCGTGGCCGACAGCCGCGGCCACAGCCGCTCGTCGGCCATCAGGGCGCGGCCCTGGCCCTCGTCGATGAAGCCGGGCGCCAGACAGTTGACCGTGATGTCGTCGGCGGCCAGCTCCAGCGCGCATACCTCCGTGAAACGCTCCAGGGCGGCCTTGGAGGCACAGTAGGCCGCGGCGCCCGGCATGGCGCGCCGGCCCAGGATCGAGGAGACCGTGATGATCCGGCCGCCCCCGGCGTCCCGCAGATAGGGCACGGCCGCCCGCACGGTGTGGAAGACGCCCGTCAGATTGGTGTCGACGACGGCGGCCCAGTGGTCGTCGGAGAGCCCGGCCACCGGTCCCGGCCTGCTGACCCCGGCGTTGGCGACCACGACATGCGGGCCGCCGTACCGCGCGTTGACGGTCTTCATCAGGGCGTCGACGGACGCGGGCACGGTGACATCGGCCTCGACGGCGGCGATCCGCCGGTCCCCGTCCGGGGTCGGCTCCGGTAGGTTCCTGGCCGCGGCCACGACGACGGCGCCCGCGTCGGCCATGGCGTGTGCCACGGCCCTGCCGAGCCCCCGGGTCCCCCCGGTGACGACCACGGTCCTGCCTTCGAGATCCATCGCCCCTCCTCGGCTCGTGGGCCCGCGCGGGGCCCGCGCCGACGATGCTGCTCGCCCCCGCTGGCGCGCCAAGGGTGCCCCGCTGGAGGAGGGTCCCGGGCCGGGGCGCCCCAGCCGCCCTGGATCGCCGTCCGAGGAGCGGCGGTCAGACTCGGGGTCCGGCGGGCCCGGTGCCGAGGCCAGGCCCCCGCGGTGAAGGAGGCTCCCGTGCCCGTGCCCGTACAACGCGATCCGGAACGGACCCGCCGGGCGCTCGCCGCCTGGCTGACGGCGCGGGCTCCCGAGGCCGGCACGGTGGACGTCGGCCCGGTCCGGGTCCCCGGCACCGCCGGGTTCTCCGGAGAGATCCTGCTCTGCGACGCCGCGTGGGCCGACGGCAGCGTCGATCCCCTCGCGGTACGCGTGGCGCCCACCGGCCACCGCGTCCATCCCGACGACCGCTGGACCGAACAGGTCCGGCTGCACGAGATCCTGACCGGTACTCGTATCCGGGTCGCCCCGCTGCTCGGCCATGAGCCGGACGCCTCCGTCCTCGGGGCCCCGTTCCTGGTCATGCGGCGGGTGGAGGGACGGGTGCCCGCGGATCTCCCCTCGTACCACCGCGAGGGCTGGCTGGCCGAGCTGCCGCCGCGCCGCCGCCGCGCGGTCTGGCTCGGCGGGGTGGAGACACTCGCCGCGATCCACCACCTCGACCCGCTCACCGCCGGTCTCGGCTTCCTCGGCCAGCCGGTCACCGCACACGGCACGGGCGGCACGGACGGCGATCGGCTCACCGGGCAGCTCGCCGACTACGCCGCGCGCCTCCCCTTCTACGGCGCCGAACGCAACGAGGTCGCGGCCGCCGCCCTCGGCTGGCTCCGCGACCGGCTCCCCGGGAAGCCCGGGGAGCCCGGGGAGCCCGGGGAGCCCGGACCGACCCGGCTGCTGTGGGGCGACGCCAGGATCGGCAATATCGTGTACGCGGGTGAGACCCCGGCCGCCGTACTGGACTGGGAGATGGCGGGGCTCGGGGAACCGGAGTCGGATCTGGCGTGGTTCCTCCATCTGGACCGGCATCTGAGCGAGGGCATCGGCGCGCCGAGGCTCCCCGGGCTGCCGGACCGGGCGGAGACGGTGGCGTACTACGAGGAACTGACCGGCCGCCGGGTCGGGCGGCTGGAGTACTACGAGGTCTACGCCGCCTTCCGCTTCTGCGTCTTCACGGCCCGGGTGACGCGTCTGCTGACGGAGACCGGGATCCTGCCCCGCGCGTTGGACTTCCCCCTGCACCGCAACGCGACCCGGCTGCTCTCCCGCGTCCTCGCGGAACACGGCATACGGCATACGACCGGTTGAGCCGGGAACCCGCGTTGGCGCAGCTCGCCGCCGCGTGGGTGGCGCTGCGCGCCGGGGAAGGCGAGCCGATCGGCTCGGGCATCGCCGGCGGGATCCTGCGCGACCCGGCCGCCCTCACCACGCGCGAACGCGAGGCGGAGGACCGGGCCGGGGGCGCGGGTCCCGGCGGGGACCGTGAGCGTTGGGCTACGAGGCAGGTTCGGTCCGGCGGGTGGCCAGGGCGCGGTTCACCGCCGTGAGGAACTCGCGGGGCGTCGCCACCCCGTCCAGGTCGTCGTCGCCGATGTCCACGCCGAACTCCCGGGATATCCGTCCCGCCGTCTCCAGCAGCGCCAGGGAGTCGTAGCCGAGATCGGCGAAGTCCGCGTCGAGTACGTCGCCGTCGAGGTCGATCGACTCGTCCTCGCCGGCCGACTCGCGCATGATGCGGATGAGGTCCGCCACGGCCAGTGGGGCCGGTGGGGCCAGTTCGGCCGGGCCCGTACGGGTGTCGCTCATGGGGTGTCCTTTCGGCGGGTGCGTCGGATGGGGTGGAGGGACCGGGGCCGGCGGGCCGGGGTCATGGCGCGGAACGCCGTACGACGACGGCGGCGTTGAAACCGCCGCGGCCCCGCGCGACGACGAGCGCGCAGCGCAGATCGGCCCTGCGGGTCTCCCCGGTGACGAGGTCGATGTGATGGCCGCGACCGGGGCCCGGGACATTCGCGGTGTACGGGATCACCCCGTCCCGCAGGGCGAGCAGCGCGGTCGCCAGATCCAGCGACGCCCCGCCCGCGAAGAGCCGGCCCGTCATGCTCTTGGGGGCGGTCACCGGGACGCCGCCGGGGCCGAAGACCTCGGCGAGCGCGCGGGACTCCGCCCGGTCGAGTCCGGGTACCCCGGCCGCGTCGGCGAAGACCACGTCGATATCGGCGGGGAGCGCGTCCGCGTCGTGGAGCGCGCCCCGGACGGCCCGTACGAGCCCGGTCGCCCCGGGTGCCGTGGGGTCGGGCCCCGGGTCGAAGGTGGCGCGGTATCCGGCGATCTCGCCATAGATGCGGGCGCCGCGCCGGGCGGCGCTCGCGGCGTCCTCCAGGACGAGGAACGCGCCGCCCTCGCCGGGTACCTGGCCCGGCGCGCCGTCGGCGAACGGCAGATAGGCCCGGTCGGCACCCTCGTCGGCACCGGTGCCGGTGCCGGTGTTCATCGTGCCGGCGCTGAGCTGGCCGGCGAGACCCAGGGGGCAGAGCGCCCCGTCGACACCGCCGGTGAGCATGGCGGCCGTGCCCCGGCGGATCCGCCGCCGGGCCTCGCCGACGGCGTCGAGGCCGCCCGCCGCGTCGGTCACCAGGGTGGCGCTGGAGCCGCGCAGCCCGTGCCGGATGGAGATCTGACCGGTGTTGACGGCGTAGAACCAGGCGAAGGACTGGTACGCGCTGACGAACCGGCCGCCCTTGCTCCACAGGTTCTGCAGCTCGCGCTGGCCGAACTCGAATCCGCCCATGGTGGCGGCGGTCGCGACGCCCATGCCGTACGGGGGCAGCGCGGCCGGGTCGAGTCCGCTGTCGCGGAGCGCCTCGTCCGCGGTGAAGAGGGAGAGCCGGGTGTGGTGGTCGGTCTGCGGCAGGAGTCTGCCGGGGATGTGTTCGCCGGGGTCGAAGCCGGGGACCTCGCCCGCGAGCCGCAGCGGATAGCCGGCGGCGTCGTAGCGCGTGGTGGCGGCGATTCCGCCGCGGCCCTCCAGGGTGGCGGCCCAGTAGGCGTCGGTGCCGAGACCGTTGGGGGCGGCCACCCCGATCCCGGTGACGACGGCCCGTACGGTACCCGTACCCGTACCGGTACGGGTTTCGGTGGCGCTCATGCCGCCTCCCGGTCGTGCCGGGCCAGGACCACGGCGGTCTGGAAGCCGCCGAAGCCGCTGCCGACGCTCAGGACCGAGTCGACGCGCGTCTCCCGGGCCCGCAGGGGCACATAGTCAAGATCGCACTCGGGATCGGGTTCGTGGAGATTGGCCGTCGGCGGGATCAGGCCGTCGCGCATCGCGAGGACGCACGCCACCAGTTCCAGCGCCCCGATGGCGCCCAGCGAGTGGCCGATCATCGACTTCACCGAGCTGACGGGGGTGTCGTAGGCGTGCCGGCCGAGTGCCGTCTTGAAGGCGGCGGTCTCGTGCCGGTCGTTTTGTTTGGTGCTCGATCCGTGCGCGTTGACGTAGTCGAGCGCGTCGGGGGCGAGCCGGGCCTGCGCGAGGGCGGCGGTGATGGCGTCGGCCATCTCGGCGCCGTCGGCCCGCAGTCCGGTCATGTGATAGGCGTTGCAGCGCGTCCCGACCCCGGCGACCTCGGCGTAGATCCTCGCCCCGCGCCGCCGGGCGTGCTCCAGCTCCTCCAGTACGAGGACGGCGGCGCCTTCGCCGAGTACGAGTCCGTTGCGGGTCGCGTCGAAGGGGCGGGAGGCGTGCTCGGGGTCGTCGTTGCGGGGCGTCGTGGCCTTGATGGCGTCGAAGCACGCCAGGGTGATGGGCGAGATGGGCGCGTCGGTGCCGCCGCTGACGACGATGTCGGCGCTGCCCTCGCGGATCAGGTCGGCGCCGTGGCCGACGGCGTCGAGGCCGGAGGTGCAGCCGTCGGAGACCAGCGCCACCGGCCCCCGCGCGCCCACCAGCCGGGCCAGTTCGGCGGCGATGGAGCTGGGGACGAAGTGGTCGTAGAGGTGCGGTACGGCGTAGCGGTGGTCGACGAGCCACTCCGCTCCCCCGTCGCTGAGCACGGCGTACTCCCGTTCCATGCTCGTGGTGCAGCCCACGGCGTTGCCGAGGGCGACCCCGACCGCGGCGGCGCCGTCGGGATCGGCCGCGGGCAGGTCGAGACCGCTGTCCTCGACGGCCTCGCGGGCGGCGGCGACGGCGAACTGGGTGGCCCGGTCCATCCGCCGCGACTCCCGCGGGGTGAGCCCCGCGGCGATCGGGTCGAAGTCGCATTCGGCGGCGACCCTGGACCGGTAGGGAGCCGCGTCGAAGGACGAGATCGTGCGCGTGGCCGTACGGCCGTTCGAGATCAGCTCCCAGTACTCCTTGGTGCCCGGCCTGCCGGGCGCCACGGTGCCGATCCCCGTGACGACGATGCGTCGCTCCATGACATCCTCACTCACAGTCGGCGGGGTCCGGTGACCGGCCCCGGCCTGTCACGCTCGCAGTCCGGCCTGGAGCCGGGGTGGTGCGGTCCTGGGACCGCCGCGGCCGTCGCGGCCGGTGGTACGGGTGTGCCGCGCGGCAGCGGGTCCTCGGTCAGCAGCCCCTCCGCCAGCAGGTGTTCGACGGCGGCGCGGACGCTGTCGAGGTCCGTGCCGTCGCCGCGGGCCCTGGCCGGGAGCAGCGCGACGGCGGTCGAGCGGCCGGTGCCGACGGCGCGGTGGCGCCGGGCGAGCGCCGTGAGTCCCCGGCCGGGGCCGCACTCCAGCAGGACATGCCCGCCGGTGCCGAGAACGGCGTCGAGCGCGGGGCCGTAGAGGACGGGCGCCGCGGGCTGCCGGGCCCAGAAGGCCGGGTCGGCGGCCTCGGCCGCGGTGACCGCGCGGCCCGTGTAAGCGGAGTGCAGCGGCAGTCGCGGGGGCCGCAGCGGCAGCCGGGCGAGCGCGGGCAGGGCGGCGCGCGCGGCCGGGGCCAGGGCGGGGCTGTGGAAGGGGCTCAGGGCACGGGTGCGGCGGCAGGTGAATCCGGCCGCCCGCAGCCGGGTCTCGGTCGCGGCGAGCGGGTCGGCGGAGCCCGCGAGAACCACCTGGCGGGGCCCGTTGACGGCGCCGACGACGACATCGGCGTGGAGGAAGGGCTCCGTGTCGGCGGGGGTCGCGTACACGGCGAGCATGCCGCCCGCCGGTGCCGCCGCGATGTGCTCCACCCGGTCGGCCATGAGTCCCGCGGCCTCCTCCGGGGTGAAGACACCCGCGAGGGTGGCGGCGGCGATCTCCCCGACGCTGTGGCCGAGGAGGGCCGTGGGCCGTACGCCCCAGTCGAGCACCAGCCGGCCCAGGGCCCAGCCGACGACGAAGAGCAGGGGCTGCGCCCGGCGCACCCCGTCGGGTTCCTGGGCGGGAACGGGTGCGAGCAGATCGGCGCGGAGCGCGGCCCCTTCGGCGCCCCAGGCGTCGAGGACCCGGTCGACGAGACGGCGGAACGGCGGGTGGTCGCGGTAGAGCCCGGCGGCCATCAGGGGCTGTTGAGCGCCCTGGCCGGGAAATGTCAGCACCAGACCGCGCGGTACGGGGGCCGGTGGCGGGTTCTCCGGGCGCACTGCTGCCTCCTTCGGAGGGGACGGGGTGTCCGCGGCAGCGTCGCACCGCGGTCTGGGAGCGGCCTGGAGGACGGACGGCGCGACCTCCCGGACACATCTACTGGCGCCCCTCCTCCACCGGGCCTCCACCCCGCTCCCAAGCCTTGTTTCGACACTGGGTGGCGGCCGAGGCGGCGCGACCCGCTGTTCGGCCGAGCGCGCGCCCCGCACACCGGCCGCCGGGACACGGTCATCACACCGTCGCCCGGCGGCCGTCCATATGGGCCCGGCAGGAGCCCCGGGGCGTCCGGACGACGAGAGGTACCGGCAGATGAGGTTCGACGACGTGTACATCGGCGCGGCGGCGGTCCACGTACCCGGCCGGATCGCGGTCGCGGACGCCGTGGCGGACGGGCTGTTCGACGCCCGGCTGGCCGGGCGGACGGATCTGCTCTCCGTGGCCGTGTCGAACGGCGAATCGCCGCCCGAGATGGCGGCCCGGGCCGCCGTCTCGGCGCTCCGGCGGTCCGGCACCGCGCCGCAGGACATCGATCTGATCCTGCACGCCGACGTCTACTACCAGGGCCACGACCTGTGGGCCCCGGCCTCGTACATCCAGCGCGTCGCGGTCGGCAACCGGTGCCCCGCGATCGAGATACGCCAGCTCTCCAACGGCGGCATGGCGGCGCTGGAGCTGGCCGCGTGCGCGCTCACCGGCGGGGCCGGGGGCGAGAGCGCCCTGCTGACCACGGGCGACCGGTTCTGCGCCCCCGGCTTCGACCGGTGGCACAGCGACCCGGGCACGGTGTACGGCGACGCCGGTACGGCGCTGGTGCTCTCCCGGCGCCCCGGCTTCGCCAGGCTGCGCAGCCTGGCGACGGTCTCCGAACCGGAGCTGGAGGCGATGCACCGGGGGCACGACCCTTTCGGTACGGCCCCGTTCGCGGTCCGGCGGCCGATGGACCTGCAGGCGACCAAGCGCGCCTTCGTCGACGACGTGGGGATCTCCTACAGCGTCGCCCGGGTCGGCGCGGGCGAGGCCGAGGCGCTGAAACGGGCCCTGAGCGACGCCGACGTAGAGCTGTCGGACGTCGACTGGTTCGTGCTGCCGCACTTCGGGCTCCGCAGACTCAGCCGTACATATCTCCGGACCTGGGGCATCGCCCCCGAGGTCACCACCTGGCCGTTCGGCAGGACCGTGGGACACCTGGGCGCGGGCGACCAGTTCGCGGGGCTCGCGCACCTCGTGGACAGCGGTCTGGCCCGGCCGGGCCGGCTGGTGCTGCTCACCGGGGTCGGCGCCGGGTTCACCTGGTCCAGCGCCGTGGTGGAGATCGAGCACGCGGCGCCCCCGACGACCGACGCACCGGTCACGATCGCGGCACCGCCCACGACCGAAGCGCCACTCACGACCGACGCACCGCCCACGACCGACGCACCGCTCACGATCGCGGCGCCGCCCCCGGGCCCTCGGGTGACCCCGCTGGTGCCGTACCCCCGCAGCGACGACATCCGACCGTCCCGTAGCGACACAGCAGGAGGCCGCCCAGTGGTACGAGAACAGCACCGCGCCGATGTGGTGATCGTCGGCAGTGGATACGGAGGCGCGATCGCCGCCCTGCGGCTGGCGGAGGCCGGGGTGGACGCGGTCCTGCTGGAGCGCGGACGGCGCTGGCCGGTCGACGGCTCGGGCACCACCTTCGCCACCCAGGCCGCGCCGGACGGCAGGGCCGCGTGGCTCAGCCGTACCTCCCCGCTCACCGACGCCGAGCTGGACGTCTACTGCGGCGTCCTCGAATTCGTGCCCGGCGACGGGATGAACCTGCTCGCCGGGGCCGGGGTCGGCGGCGCGTCCCTGGCCTCGAACGGCACGATGTGCCTGCCGTCGGAGGAGCTGTTCGCCCATACCCTCGGCGATGTCCTCGACTACCGGGAGATGGTCGAGCGGTGGTATCCCGAGGCCCGGGAGCTGATCGGCTGCGCGCCGATCCCGGACGACGTCTACGAGTCCCCGTTCTACCGCTCCGCGCGCTCCTTCGCCGACCAGCTGGACCGGGCCGGGATCCCGTGGAGCAAGGTGGATCTGGCCGTCGACTGGGACGCCGTACGGGAGGAGATGACCGGGGCCCGGGTGCGCTCCCATGTCGACGGGCTCAATGTGTTCGGCGTCAACAGCGGCGCCCAGCTCAGTCTGGACCGCACCCTGCTGGCCCGCGCCGAGGCGTCGGGGCGGCTCGACGTCCGGCCGCTCAGTACGGTGACGGCGGTACGCGCGGCGGACGGCGACGGCTACCACATCGACTACGACCGCATCGACGAGCGGGGCGACGTCCTCGGCCGCCACCGTGTCACCACGCCCCGGCTGGTCCTGGCGGCGGGCACCCTGGGCACCAACCGGATCCTGCTGCGGGCCCGCGCCACCGGCGCCCTGCCAGGACTCGACGCCGCCGTCGGCAGCCGCGTCGGCAACAGTGAGGTCATCACGGCCAGAACGGGCATGGCGGAGAACAACCCCCGCCAGGGCGGACCGTGCGCCATCATCGCCCAGGACGCGAAGGAGGACCCGGCCAGGCCGGTGTCCCTGCTCAACTTCCCCTGGCCCGAAGCCCCGGAGGGCGAGGGCTGGATCACGACCATCGGCTCCGTGCCCGCGCCCGCGCTCGGCGTCTTCCGCTACGACCGCGCCCACGACGACATCGTGCTGCACTGGCCCGTCGACGACCCCGCGTTCGCCGGGGCGCGGGCCGCGATCACCCGCACCCTGGACCGGCTCGACGAGGCCAACCCGGGCAGCCGTACGGCGTTCAGCAGGATCGGCACCACCGGCGGCAACGTACTCGGCGGTGTCCCCCTGGGCACGGTCACCGACGACGCCGGGCGGGTCACCGGACATCGCGGCCTGTATGTGATCGACGGATCCCTGCTCCCGGGCACCGGGGTCCCGCCCGCCCTGACGGTCGCCGCCGTCGCGGCCCGCGCGGCCTCGTATCTGGTCCGCGACATCACCGGCGCCGGCGCCGGCTGACCCCGCGCCGCCCGGCGTTACGCGCTCCCGGGGCCGAATCTGCGCCGGTACGCCGACGGCGCGAGCCCCGTCTCACGGCGCATCACAGTCCGCAGATGGGCGGCCGTGCCGAGACCGCTGCGCCGGGCGACCGTCTCCAGGCGGGCCTCGCCGCGTTCGATCAGCCGGCAGGCGAGCGCGACACGTTCCCGTACGAGCCACGCCAGCGGTGTCGTCCCCAGCTCCGCCCGGAACCTGCGGTGCAGCGTCGCCGCGCTGACCGCGGCCCGCCCGGCCAGGTCGGCGACCGTCAGGGGGGCGTCCAGCCGCTCCAGCGCCCAGGCCAGGACCGGCGCGAGTGACGCGTCGGGGACATCGGGCACGGGACGCTCGACGAACTGGCGCTGTCCGCCGTCCCGGTGCGCCGCGAAGACGAGCCTTCGGCTGACGGAGTTGGCGATCTCCGCGCCGTGGTCCCGGCGGACGATGTACAGCCCGAGGTCGAGGGCGGCGGCGCTGCCCGCGGCGGTGAGGATGTCGCCGTCGTCGACGAACAGCACGTCCTCTTCGAGCCGGACGGCGGGAAACCTGACCCGGAAGGCGCCGGCCCACTGCCAGTGTGCGGTGGCCCGGCGCCCGTCCAGCACCCCCGCCTCGGCGAGGGTGAAGGCACCGCTGCAGAACCCGACCAGGCGCGCGCCGCGCGCGTGCGCCCGGCGGACGGCGTCGAGCACGGCCGGACGGCGGGGTACCTCCACATCGGGCCGGTTGGGGACGATCAGGGTGTCCGCCGTGTCGGCGGCCTCCAGGCCCGCGACTCCCCCGAGGGTGAAGAAGCCGTCCCGCATCGCCGTGCGCGGGCGGGGCGAGCAGAGGCGGAAGTCGTACAGCTCCCGGCCGATCTCGGGCCTGCGCAGCCCGAAGACCTCGGTGGCGCAGCCGAGTTCGAAGGGGTTCGAGTTCTCGTCCACGATCACGACGACGCGGTGGGGCGCGTCCGCGCGTACCGAGTCGTCGGGGCGGACCGGGTGATCGGCGCGGACGTGGTGATCCGGGTGATCCGGGCGGGCCGGGTGATCCAGGCTCACCCGGTGCGAGGAATCTTGCGGCATATGCGATTTCTAGCACTCACGGAGTCCGGGCCCCAGCGGTGATGATCACCGTTATGACCCATGAACCCATTCTGCTCGCCGATGCCCTGGACTCCTTCGACGCCTTGTGGAGCCCCCGGATCGTCACGCGCGTCAACGACTACGACGTACGGATCACCAAGGTCGAGGGCGAGCATCTCTGGCACGTCCACGACGACACCGACGAGTTCTTCATGGTGCTCGACGGGGAGTTCCTGATCGCCTTGCGCGAGCCGGCCGGGGAGCGCACGGTACGGCTGCCCCGGGGCGCGGTCTTCACCGTCCCGCGGGGTACGGAGCACAAGCCGTCCGCCCCCGGTGGCGCGTCGATCCTCCTGTTCGAGCCCACGGGTACGTCGACCGTCGGCGACCGGCACGAGGCGGTCCCCGATCATGTCGACGAGACCACGGGCCACGCGCTCGATATCTGAGGGGCCCGCCCCGGCCCGTACGGGCGGTGTGCGCGTACGGGCCGGGGCCCGGCTGGTCCCCGGCCCAGGCCCCGGCCCGTACCACCGGCGGATCAGTCCGCGGTCCCCGCGGGGTCGCGGAAGTGCGGCAGGACGCCCTCGGCGAAGAGGCGCATCGTGCGCTCCGACTCCTCGTAGGGGGGATTGCCGGAGATCACCTGGAGGCTGACCGTGATGTCGCCGAACCAGTCGCGGATGGCCCGCAGACGGGCCACGACCTCCTCCGGGGTGCCGACGAGCGTCTTGTTCTCGGCCAGCGACCGGTCGAAGTCGGCGCGGGCGATGTTCTCCACGACCTTCTCGTAACCGGCGTAGCCCGTGCTGCGGCGTTCGGCCCAGGAGGCGACGGCGTCCCGCATCACGGAGTTGGCGCGCCGCGCGTACTCCCGCCCCTTGGCCCTGGCCTCGTCCGGGTCGTCGCTGAGATAGCAGCCGTAGCTCATATGGACCTCGCCCTCGCCCGGGTGGCCCGCCTCGGCCCACGCCTTGCGGTACAGGCCGAGCATCTCCTGGACGGTCTCCCGCTTGTTGATGGAGGGGACCATCATCAGACCGTGTCCCTCGCGGCCCGCCTGTTCGCAGGAGGAGGGTGTCTTCGCGGTGGCGACCAGGATCGGCGGGTGGGGGCGCTGGTACGGCCGGGGCAGCAGGGTGACCGGCCCGAAGGAGTGGAAGGTGCCGTCCCAGACGACGTCCTCCTCGGTCCACAGCCGCCGGCAGGCGAGGACGCCCTCGTCGAACCGGGCCCTGCTCTCGTCGAGGTCGACGCCGAACGCGTCGAACTCGTCGGGCAGGAAGGCCCGTCCGAAGCCGACCCGCAGCCGGCCGCGGGAGATGTTGTCGAGCATGGCCAGCTTCCCGGCCAGCTTGACCGGATGGGTGAAGGCGGGGATCACCGCGCCCGTGACCAGCTGGATCCGCCGGGTCCTGGCCGCCGCGGCGGCCAGGAATGTCACGGGGTCGGGGCAGTAGCCGCCGTACTGGAAGAAGTAGTGCTCCACCGTCTTCACATGGTCGAAGCCGAGCTCCTCGGCGCGTTCGACCAGGCGCAGGCTCTCCTCGTAGTAGTCGGCGGCGTCCTTGTCGCCGGGGCCGACGGTGGGGAAGAAGTTGATACCGAATTCCATACATGGCTCCCGGAGGGGCGACTCGGAGTGGGGAAACGGTCAGAAGACGACGCTCGCGCCGCCGTCCACGGGTACGACGAGTCCGGTGGTGAAGGCGGCCTCCGGCCGGGCCAGCTCCACCGTCCACCACGCCACCTCCTCGGGCTGCCCGACGCGGCCCAGCGGTACCCGGGCGGTCTGCCGCGCCCGCAGCCGGGCCACCTCTTCGGGGCCGAGCCCGGCGCGTTCGGCGAGCGGGGTGTCGATCGGTCCCGGCGCGACGCCCACGACCCGGATGCTCCGGGGCGCCAGCTCCACCGCCCAGGTACGGGTGAGGAAGTCGAGCGCCGTCTTCGCGGCGCCGTAGACCGAGTGCCCGGCCCAGCCCCGGCCGATCCCGGCCGTGGAGACGTTGACGACGGTGCCCTTGGCGGCCTCCAGGTGCGGCAGCGCCTCCTGGGTGAGGAAGACCGGAGCGAGCAGATTGACCCGCAGCTCGGTCCTGGCGTCCAGGTCGTCGATCCGGCCCAGGGGCTCGGGCCGCAGCCGGGCCGCGTTGTTGACCAGGACGTCGATCCCGCCGAACTCCCCGACGGCCGCAGCCACCACGGCCGCGGGGGTGTCGGGGTCCGACAGATCGGCGCCGAAGGGGCGGATGCCCGGCCGGTCCCGGGCGGTCTCCGCCAGGGCCTCGGTCCTGCGGCCCACCACCAGCACCCGGGCGCCCCGGTCCGCGAAGGCGTGCGCCGTCGCGCGGCCGATGCCCGAGCCGCCGCCGGTGACGACCACCGTACGGCCCGCGAACCCGTTCTCCGCTGACTGTGTCATATGCCTGTACTTCCTCGTCTGCTTCCTCGGCTACGTCCTCGGCCGCGTACTCGTCGCGGTGCGCGGGGCGGCCGGAGCGCCCGCTCCGGCCGGCGCCGCCGGATCAGTACTCGTGCCGGGCGCCGTCGGGGCCGACCGGGGACCACCACAGATTGGCCTGGGTGACCCCGTCGGCGAAGAGCGCGCTGCGGCCCTCGACGATCAGGCCGTCCTCCCAGCGGAGCACATGGACACCCTCGACCCGGAGCCGGTCGTACGGGGAGGTGGCGCCCTCCTCGGCATGGGCGCGATGGCCGTCGAGGCGGTAGACGTCGATGGAGACGCCCGCCTCCGCGTCGACCAGGACGTCGAGCGTCTCGGAGCTGATCCGGCCCTTGGTGGCGGCCATCAGCTTGCCCATCTTCTCCAGATACTCGTCCAGGCCCTCGAACCAGCCCGCGTACTGATGGTTGCCGGGCATCTGGAACCGTACGTCCGGCGACCAGTACCGGGCGATCTGCTCCCGGTCACCCGTCACCAGCGACGCGTACGCCGCCGCCACCCGCTCGCGCGTCAGCTCGGTCATCCTCGGATCCCTCTTCTCTCAGGTCGCGTCATGGGTGATCAGCCGGTAGCGGATCCGCCACCGGCCGTCCCTCAGCACCAGGACGTCCTCGCCGGTGGTGCTGAGGTAGGTGGTGGCGGGGCCGCCGCGCGGGGTCTCGATGACCTGGGCGTAGTAGCGGGTCACCACGGTGTCGTCGGACCGCCGGTCGCAGGCGACCATGCCGAACCAGTGGCGCCGCTGGACGTCCCGGCCGGCCAGCCGCTCCATTCCGGCACGCATCCGCTCGGCGATCACGGAACGGCCGCGCCACGGCTCCGGTTTGACGTTCTGCTCGAAGACGCCGTCCTCGGTGAACCCGTCGGCCCACTCCTGCGCCGCGCGTTCGTCGAGGAACTGCATGTGCTCGGCGTAGAACTGGAGGATCCCCGCATAGGTGTCCCCGTCGACCGGGGTGGCGACCTTCAGTGGTCCCGGCACGGCTCAGACCTCCCCGACACCGGACTCGACCGGGTCGGACAGGTGCGGTTCCCCCTTGATGACGGTGCCCAGCGCCTTCAGCCGGGCCCGGAACTCCGGCTCCTTCAGGGCCGCGTCGAAGGACCCCTGGTCCTCCCATTCGGCGACGTTGAAGTACACGGACGGATCGTTTCGCGACCGTACGAGCTGATAGCGGATCAGTCCGGGCCTGGTGCGCATGAACTCCGCGACATGGGCGTAGACGCGCTCCAGGTCCTCGGCCGCTCCGGTGAGCGTCAGCTTGTTGACGAAGACGACCACGACGACTCCTGTTCGTCCGGCGGGCAGGGCGGGGAACGCTGCCGGTCCCCCGCGGCGGGCGGGTGTCGGCCCCGCTGCCGCCCTCACCTTCGGGTCCCCCGCTGATGCGCCGTTGGTGCGGCGGTGGTGCGGCGGTGGACGGCCGCGGACGGGACCCGGGGTGGACGGGGACCCCATCGGCGCTCCAACGGGGCTGCTCAGACTGGGCCCCGCGAGGAGCAGTCCCTTGACGACCGAGGAGTGTCCGTGGCGGATGAACACGTACCCGTTCTCATCGCGGGTGGCGGCCTGGCGGGCCTCACCACCGCGCTCTTCCTGGGCTTGCACGGCATCGCGCCCGTCGTGGTGGAGAAGCACCCCGGCACCTCCGTCGTGATGAAGGCGCGGGGGCAGTACCCGCACACCATGGAGGTGCTGCGGATCGGCGGGGTGGCGGAGCGGATCGCCGCGGCGGGACCGGACGGCGGCACCGGCGAGTTCCTGATGGTGATCGCCGACGCGCTGGCGGGGCCCGTACTCAAGACCATCACCGGCGCCGATATGGCGATGCGCCATGTCTCGCCCGAGGACTGGGCGATGGCGAGCCAGGAGCGGACCGAGGTGATCCTCGCCGACCGGGCCCGGGAGCTCGGCGCCGAGCTGCGGTTCGACACCGAGCTGGTCTCCTTCGAGCAGTCGGCGGAGAAGGTGACCGCGGTGCTGTACGACCGGAGGACCGGTACCGAACGGACCGTGACCGCCGACTATCTGGTCGGCGCCGACGGCCGGCACAGTCCCGTCCGTGAGGGCCTGGGCATCGGGACGCACGGGCGCGGCGACCTGGGCGAGATCTTCCGGATCTTCTTCGACGCCGATCTCGGCGGGCCGCTGAGCGCGCTGCCCGAGGTCGCCGAGGGCCGCCGCTTCGCCCTGTTCTGGCTCCAGAAGCCGGTACCCGGCGTCTTCTACACCACCGATGTGCCCGGCCGGTACGGCTATGTCCTCGGCATGTCGCGGAACCCGCCGGACTTCGGCTCCTTCACCGACGAGCACTGCGCCGAGCTGGTGCGTACCGGCCTCGATCTGCCCGATCTGCCGTTGAAGGTCGTCGAGACGGGCCGTACCGACATCCTCAGCTCGGTCGCCGACCGGTTCGGCGACGGCCGGGTACAGCTGGTGGGCGACGCGGCGCGGCTGGTCCCGGCGCCCGGTGGACTGGGCGGCAACACGGCCGTCACGGACGGTTTCTATCTGGCGTGGAAGCTGGCCATGGTCCTCAAGGGCGAGGCGGGTCCGGGGCTGCTCGACAGCCATGACGCCGAGCGCCGCCCGGTGTCCGAGATGATCGGCGAGCAGCAGCTCCTGAACACCGTGGACCGGCTGGCGCCGTATCTCGACGACGGGGCGCTCGCGACACCGCTGCCGCCGGTCGTCCAGGCGTTCGGCTACCGCTGTGTCTCCGGCGCCGTGGTCCGCGAGCCGGACGACGCCGGGGAGCTGATCGAGGATCCCACGGCACCGACGGGCCGCCCCGGTTCACGGGCCCCGTACGCGGTGCTGCCCGAGGGCTCGCCGGCCCCGTCCACCACGGCCCTGTTCGGCCGGTCCTTCGTCCTGCTCACCGGGGCCGCCGCGGACACCTCCGGCAAGGCGTGGACCGCGGCGGCGGCGGAGGTGTCGGCACGGCTCGGCATCCCGCTGCCCGTGTACCGGCTGGGCGGCGGCGACTGGCTGCGGAGTTACGGGATCACCGGCGCGGGCGCCGTCCTGGTACGCCCCGACCGGTTCATCGCCTGGCGCTCCCCCGGACCGGCCGGGGGCACCGAAGCGGCGGTCCGCGCGCTGGAGGGCGCCCTGCGGACCGTACTGGACCGCCCTTCGCCGGGCCCCTGATCGACCGGGCGCCGTACCGGGGACGCACACCTTCGACCAATGAGGACGCCGACGACGATGACGATGACGATGGGGAGAAGACTGTGATCCTGGTGACCGGAGCCACGGGGAACGTGGGCGGGAAGGTGCTGTCCCTGCTGCGCGGGGACGGCCGGAAGGTACGGGCGCTCAGCCGCGACCCGGAGGCGGCGGGGCTGGTCCCCGGGCCGGGTCTTGAGGTCGTGGCCGCCGATCTGGGCCGTCCGGAGACACTGCCGCCCGCGCTCGACGGAGTGCAGAAGGTGTTCCTCATGTCCCTGGGCGCGAACAAGGCGACCCACGACGCCCGTCTCGTGGCGGCCGCGCGCGCGGCGGGCGTCGAGCACATCGTGCAGCTGTCCACCCTCGGTGTGGACGTGGCGGAGGACCCTGAGGCCAACCCCCTGGGCCACTGGCACCGCCTCGCCGAGGAGGCGCTCCAGGGGTCGGGGGTGCCGTGGACCGTACTGCGGCCCAACGGCTTCATGAGCATGAACCTCGGCTGGGCCGCCACGATCAAGGCCGAAGGCGTCGCCCGGGGGCCGCTCTCGGACGTCCCCGAGGCGATCGTGGACCCCCGCGACATCGCGGAGGTCGCGGTACGCGCGCTGACCGGGGAGGGACACGAGGGCCGGGTGTACGAACTCACCGGCCCCGAGGCGCTGACGGCGCGCGAGCAGGTCGCGGTCCTCGGGAAGCTCCTCGGCCGGGAGCTGCGGTTCGAGGCGATCCCCCTGGCCGACTTCCGGCGGATGCTGCTGACCCGCTTCTCCGAGGAGACGGCGAACGGGGTGATCAGGACCCTGGAGGAGGCCGTGACACACGGCGCGGAACTCCACGGCAGGCTCTCCCCGCACATCCGGGACGTCCTCGGCCGGGCGCCGCGCTCCTTCGCCGACTGGGGCCGCGACCACCTGGACCTCTTCCGGGTCTGACGGCGCCGCCGCCGTGGCGCCCGGGGGCGCCGCCGCGGGGTTGTCCCCAGGGCGGCGGGCGGTGCCCCGTACACCCGGAAGAAGTGGCACACTCGGCTCCGTACAACAGATCGACAGGGGACGACGAGCCAAGGGGAGCAGATGTCCGCACAGGCCGACACCACGGGACACGGCCCGCGTGTGCCCGGGCGCGGCATGGACCCCAGGGCCGTCCGCAGCCGGGCCGCCGCCCTGGCGGCGGCCCAGGAACTGCTGGTCGAACAGGGGTGGGCGGCCGTCACCCATGTCACGGTCGCCGCCCGCAGCGGCGTGGGCCGCACCACCCTCTACCGCCACTGGCCGGACGCGGCATCCCTCCTCTACGAGGCCATCGCCCAGCGCATCGCGTCGGTGCGCCCGGCACCGACGGGGGTCCTGCGCGACGATCTCATCGGACAGCTGGACGGTCTGCGCGAGCTGCTGCACGACGATGTGGCGGAGCGCGGCATGCGGGCGGTCGTGGAGCGCGCGGGGGTCGATCCGGCGTTCTCGGGCCTCAAGGAAGCGCTGTACCAGGCGGGTTCCGGCGGGTTCCGGGCGATCATCGGACGGGCCAAGGAGGACGGCACGCTCCACCCCGGCCTCGATGTGGAGCTGGCCATCGACCAGCTCGCGGGCGCGTTGATCTTCCGTCGGCTGCTGGCCGACCGTGCCTTCGGCGCGGAGTACGTCCACGCCGTCGCCGACGCCTTCCTCGCGGCGAACGCGGTACCGGGCGCGGTATCCGGGAACGGGAATGGGAACGGGAACGGATCCCGGAACGGGGCCGCGCCGGCCTCCGCGGCCGGGACCGGATCCGCCGGCGGCTGAGCCCGCCGGATTCGCCCGGCTCGCCTGGCTCGCCCGACGTGAGCGGTTACGGGAGACGGGGTCCGGGGCGGCACTCCCACGATGCCGTCCCGGACCCCGTCTCCGCGTCCGGCCTCAGCGTCGCAGCAGCGGATCACCCCGGCGCGCGGCCCCGGCCGCGGTGACCAGTTCGCCCTCTCCGGAGGCCCTGCCCCGGCCCGGTGCCGCGAAGCGGTCGGCGGTCAGGACTCCGTCGGTGTTCGCCGGCGCGTCGATCGTCGTGTCACCCGCCAGGATCGCCTGGTGCAGCCGGCGCAACCGCGGCGACGGGTCGAGCCCCAGTTCGGTTCTGAGCACCGTATTCAGCCGGCGCTGCACCTCCAGCGCCTGGGTACGGCGTCCGGCCCGGTAGAGCGCCAGCATGAACTGGGCGTGCAGGCTCTCGTGCATCGGGTACTTGACGGTGAGTCCGCTCAGCTCGCCGAGCAGCTCCTGGTGTCTTCCCAGCCGGAGATCGGCGGCTATGCGCTGTTCGTGGACGCTGATGCGCTCCTCCTCCAGGCCGACCAGATGCGCCCGGAGTACCGGTCCCCGCTGGACGTCGGAGAGCGCGGCGCCGTGCCAGAGCCCGAGCGCCTCCGCCAGACACGCCGCCCCCAGCTCGTCGTCGTGCCGGAGCGCCGCCCGCCCTTCTCGTACGAGTCCCCGGAAACGGTCGGCGTCGAGTTCACCTCCTCCTACCGCGAGGAGATATCCCCCGTCCCGGGTTTCCAGAATCCCGCGGGCCGCCTGGAGACTGCCGATCCTCGGCACCCTGCGCAGGCTGCGCCGGAGTTGGAGGATGTACGACTGAAGGGTCGACAGGGCGCTGTTGGGCGGGGCGTCCTCCCATAGTTCCTCGATGCACGTACCGGTCGACACCACCTCGTTCGCGTTGAGAAGCAGCAGGGCCAGCAGTTGTCGTTGCTTCGGTGCAGTCGGTGTGTAGGACACCCCGCGCTCGTGCATCCGCAGAGGTCCCAGTACGGAGAATTCCACGATGTCTCGTACACCTTCCCGGTAAGTGACCTGGATCATTTGCCTGCCGTGCTGGCGAAGTCGAGTAAAATACGGTTCAATAGCAGCTAAAATAAGATGCTAGTCGGCGACGCACACCTACCGTCAACCGACGGCTCATAGTGACGGATATCAACATCCGGGTACAATTCCTGAATTCCGGGCAGAAAAGAGACGTCACCCGGGGAAGTGCCGGGTAAAGCGGCGTTCCCCGTTCCGCCGTCGGCAGGATTACCGGAGCATGACCGCCGGTCCGTATTCCGTGTTCACCGCCGGGTTCAGCAGAGACGGCCCAGGGGACGGAGCCTCGATGGCTCCGTCCCCTGGGCATCTCCCGGTTCGGGATCGCCGTCCGCGAGCTGTGGGGCGGACGGGTCAGGGTGTGCAGTCGATATAGCCGTCGACATAGCCGGGAAAGGGCTGGTCGACGAGGTCCGCCCGGGAGGGCGACGGGATCTGGCGGGCCGACGCCGCCGGGCCTATGGAGATCGTGGTGAAGCGGGGCACCCCGCCTCCCCATCCCGGCCGGCGCTCCAGAAACTTCGGATGGGCCGTGGTGACGATGAACACGGCCCCCTCCGCCGCCTCCTGGCCCACGCCGCCGATGAAGTCCAGCAGCGCGTCGTCCGCCTCGTGCAGATCGTCGACCATCACCACGAGGGGGCAGTTGCGTTCGAGACCGACCAGCGGGGTCCGGGCGGACCGCGCCAGCTGGGTCAGATCCATCTTGTGGGTCTCGGCCCCGTGCGGATCGAGGAGCGGACTCATCCGGGAGTGGAACAGATACGAGCCGCAGCACGCGTCGGTCTCGACACCGAGCCCCCAGGGCACCACGAAGCGCATGGCCCCGGGCTGTCCCATGGCCCGCCGCTCGAACTCCTCCAGCAGCCTGCTCTTCCCGGTCCCGGCCTCACCGAAGACGGTGACCACATGCGGGGTGCCGCTCTGCCGGACCCGCTCCAGCATGCCGCGGAGCACATCGAGTTCGATCTCCCGGTCCACCACCCGGGGCCGCTGCGCCCGCTCGTCCCGGGGCACCGTGCGGGCCACCTTCCACACCCGGGGCCTGTCCCCGGCCTGGACGTAGGAGAGCGCCGGGACGGTCATCCGCCAGGTGGCGTCGCAGACCCGGATGTCCCCCGCCGCGGCCAGCGACAGCAGGGACTGGCACTCGTCCAGCAGGGTGCCGTCCGCCGACGCCAGAGCCTCGGAGCAGCGGTCCTCGTACCGCAGCAGCGCCTCCCCGGTGGCCACGGCGGCGCTGACCGTCACTTCGCACGCCCGGCGGACCGACCGGCTGAGCGGGATCACCCCGTCCGGGGCGTGGAACTCGCCGCGGATCGCCAGGGCGGCACGCACCGCCCGCTCCGCGTATCCGTCGCCGCCGCCCTCGGGACCGAAGACGGCGAGCCGGGTGGAGCCGATGGAACAGATCACCGATCCGCCGAAGCCGTGGACCAGCTCCCGGATCCGCCCGGTGACGGTGTCACGCAGTTCGTCGGCGCCCTCGGTACGGTTCGTGTCGGCCTTCGACGTGAGCCGCGCGTCCAGCAGCAGCACGCTGACCGGGCGGCGACGGCTGGCGGAGACCCGTGCCTCGGGTCCGTCCGGGTCGCGGGAGATCTCCTCGCCCCCCGGCACCGCGTCGGGGGCCGGGTCCGGCGGCAGGGCCCGCACCGGCCCCCGGTGCGGGACCGTGTCCGTACGGAGGCCCACCGCCCCCGCCGGGGGCGCGGTCGTCACGGCGGCGGCCGCGACGGGGGCCGGTGCGGCCGCCGTCGCACTCGTCCCCGCACCCGTGACCGTACCCGCGCCCGTACCTCCGGCAGCGCCCCCGGCCGTACCCGCCGTCGTGCTCGTGGTCGGCGACAGCGCGGAGTCCTGATGCAGGATCGCCTGCTGGAGGGATTGGAGTTCCCGCTGGGGCTCGAGTCCGAGGTCCTCGATCAGGGACGCGCGCACCCTGCTGTACACATTCAGCGCGTCGGCCTGCCGGCCGCAGCGGTACAGGGCGAGCATCAGCTGGCCGCAGAGCCGCTCCCGCAGGGGCTCCGCCTCGACCGTCGCCTCCAGCGCGCCCAGCATCGACTGATGCCGTCCACAGCGGAGTTCGGCCTCGAAGTAGTCCTCCATCGCGTCCAGCCGGGCACTGCCCGCCGCGGCCAGCTCGGGCCAGTTGATGCCGCTCTCCACGAGATCGGCCAGGACCTGCCCCTGCCACAGCGCCAGGGCGTTGCGGAGCGCGTCGGCGGCCCGCGCGGAGTTACCGGACTCCAGCAGGGCGCGCCCCTCACGGAGTCCGCGGTGGAAGAGATGGAGGTCGACCTGGTCCGGATCGATCCGCAGGACGTATCCGGGTGCCTTGGTGAGCAGCACCCCGGCCTGACGGTCGGCCCGGTCGGCCGCGAGGGCGCCGCGCAGGCCCCAGACGGCGTTCTGCAGGATCTTGCGCGCGGTCGCCGGCAGGGCGCCGTCGGGCCAGAGCGCGTTGAGCAGCTCCCGTGACGACACCACGCGGTTGGCGTTCAGGAGCAGATAGCCCAGCGTCGCCCGTTGTTTGGTACCGCCCAGGGGGATGACTTGATCTTCTTTGACGACTTCTAATGGTCCTAGCACTCGAAACCACATGACTGCTCCGCAATTGACTGAATCCGAGACAGCGGACTGGTGTTTCCTTGCGAGAATCTGATCTCCGGGATCGCGGGTGCTCCCCGCGCGCCGGCAGGCCCTGGCCTCCGGGTGTCGCCCCCCGGCCGACCCACGAGTGATCGCGTCTGATCCTCGGGCCGGATTCGGCATCGGACCGCGGTTCCGCGCCGCCGGTCCGGCGATGTCCGCACACCACCGGAGCGCCGACGAAGCGGAGTTACCGAATCCGTCCCAGGTGTCCCGCGGTCGCACCGCGCTGTCGACAGTCGGCGCCCGCGGGCCGTGGCGCGCGGTACGTCACAGTGACCAGTGCACAGTTCTGCTGCATGCGCGATGTCCCCCATGTGTGTCACTCCGCCGCTGTCAGATCAGCGGCGGAACCCCGTGTGTGACGTGTGCCAGCCCCATCGGCGGTCAATCCGCGCCTGGCTCGTAGAAGGTACATTAACCTTCGTGATGTCCTGAAACAAGTGTAAGTATCAGTGCCGATCCAGCGGTTCCGGAACGTTTCGAGCCCTGCGAACAGGGCTGCCGAGGTCCATCGGCGCTGCTCAGGACAGCACGCCCATTCCACGACCTCCCCTTGTCCCCGGGCGGTAATTGAACCGCCTCCCCCTACTTTTCCCTGCTCCTTGCCCGGATTTGATGGTTGGCCTACCCGTGTAACGTCCGGGGAGGAAGGGCCGACCGCCGTCGGCGCCCCCGGAGACGATCTTCCCGGGCAGGTACCGGACTCCGGCACGCCGACGGCGAGCACTCCCGGCCCGGCGGACAAGCGGAACAGAAATGCGGGATTCCGCCGACAGCGCTTTCCACCCGCCGACCGTGCATCTCTCGCCTCGACCACAGGAGCAGACATGACGCATCCGGACGCGAAGAGCGTCGTCCTCGCCTATCTCAAGGCCATCGGCGAAAAGGACCCGCAGGCCATCGCAGCGGCTCTCCACGAGGACGCCGAGTTCCGCATTCCGGGCGATCACCCGCTCGCCGGCACCTGGGTGGGACTCGACGAAATTTTCAACAAGTTCATGCTGCCGCTGACGGAGCTGTTCTCCCCCGAGGTCCCCTACACCGTCGAGACCCTCCGGCTCCTGTCCGAGGGCGACACCGTGGTCCTCGACTGCGTCGCCCGGTCCGCGTCCCGCGGAGGTGTGCCGTACGAGGCCGACATCGTCTCGGTCTACACCGTCCACGAGGGCCGTATCGCGAGCATGCGCGAGTACTTCGACACGCAGTACTTCGTGCGGACGCTCTTCCCCGCCGCGTAACCGGCGACCGGCCCGTCGCGCGCCGCTCACCCGCTCACCGGGCGCGTCCTTGCCGGGCGCGATCCCGGGGTGACCGGCGCGCGAGGCCGGGCTGGCAGGGTCGGACCGAGGACGATTCGACCGGGAGGTCAGCGATGGGCCCGACTCCGTCCGCGCCAGCCGATGCGCGGGTCGCCCCCGCCGTACTGCGCGGGGTCCTGCGCGAGGTACCGACCGCCGTCACCGTCGTCACGGCGGCGACCGGCCGAGGACCCGCCGGGCTGACCGTGGGTTCGTTCGTCTCGGTATCCCTGCGACCACCCCTGATCGGTGTCTTCATCGACGAGGAGTCCACGAGCTGGCGGGAGATGCGCACGTCCCCCACGTTCGCGGTCAATGTCCTCGCGGGCGGCCAGCAGGAACTGTGCGCGCGTTTCGCGTCCAGCGGTACGGACAAGTTCGCCGGGCTCTCCTTCGACACGTCGCCATCGGGCAATCCCCTGCTCCCCGGCGCCGCGGCCTGGCTGGACTGCCGGGTCGAGGACATCCGCAGACTGGGCGACCACGATTTCGCCCTGGCCCGGGTCACGGCGCTGGGATCCGCCGCGGCCGCCGCCGGCTCCGCCGTCGTCTTCCACCGGGGCGCGCTGACATCCCTGGGCTGACGCCCCCCCTTCCGTGGCCGGTGCACTGGTCGATCCGCGGTTCCCCCGCAGGTCGGGACCGGACGCGTCCGGCGTCCGGTCCCGCGCCGGCCACGGACAGCCAAGGCGCTCGGGGCCCGGAGGGGCGGCGGCGCCGAACGGGTGGGAAAACGGCGAACCGGTGTCCCCGCGCCGCCCCGTGGGGATCGCTCGGTTCGACGCCCCACACCATGAGGGCCGAACTCCGCCGAAGGACACCGCCATGCGCATCCGTACCGCCCTCGCCGCCCTCGCCCTCGTCACCGCCTCCGTCGCGTCCGTCGCCGGCACCGCGACCACCGCCGCCGCGGCCAACGAGTTCGGTGACATCATCATCACCACCGGGCAGCACACCGACTTCGTCGCGGCCTGCAACGAGGCCCTGTTGGTGCTCTCGCCGTCGGTGCAGTGCGGGATCTTCGACATCGCCCCGCAGTAGGCGGTGTCGGAACCGGCCCCACCCGGCGCGGCACAGAACACGGCGTCGCTCGCACGAGCGGCGCCGTGTCGGCGCGTGGACCTACACGCGCCCCGGCGTGCGCGGCGCGCATAAGGCGCGTGCAGTGATCCAAGCGGCCCTCGCGCGCCCTACCGACGGCCTCCGCGCCACCGTGATGATGAGCGGACCCTACGAAGAACAGGCGTCAGGAGTCCACGTTGCTGCTTCTCATCTCCCCGAACGGCGTCGACGAGGCCCGTGAGGGCGCGAAGGCCCGGGAGTTCACGGCCGCCACCACCGCGGGCTGACCGCCGGTATGCCGACGAGTCGGCCCCGCCGCAGACCGGATACCCGCGGCGCGCGTCTCGCCGTTCTCGACCCGGCGACGGGTGAGCAGTTCGACGAGGCTCCCGACCAGCGGCCGGACGAACTGGACGCCGTCGTCGACCGGGCCCACGCGGCCTGGCTCGGCTGGCGCGCCAACCGGGCCGTCCGCACCACGGCGCTGCTCGCCGCGGCGGACGCCGTGGAGGCGGCCGGGGCCGAACTGGCCCCGCTGCTCACCCGGGAGCAGGGCAAGCCGCTGGCCGAGTCGTACACGGAGATCTCCCGGACGGCGGCCCGGCTGCGCTACTTCGCCGAGCTGGACCCGGGGACCCTGCCGATCACCGACGGCAGACCGGTACGGAGCGAGATCCGCTGGCGACCGCTCGGGCCCGTCGCCGCGATCGTGCCGTGGAACTCTCCCCTCCAGCTCGCGTCGGCGAAGTTCGCGCCCGCGCTCGCGGCGGGCAACACGATGGTGCTCAAACCGTCGCCGTTCACGCCCCTGGCCACCCGGCTCCTGGTCTCGGTCGTCGCCTCCGCCCTCCCCGCCGACGTCCTGACGATCGTCACCGGCCGGGAGCCGCTGGGCGCCCGTCTCGCGTCGCATCCGGGGATCCGCCATGTGACCTTCACCGGTTCCGTCGCCACCGGGCGGTCCGTGGCCCGGGGCGCGGCGGCGTCGCCGGCCCGGGTCACCCTGGAGCTGGGCGGGAACGACGCCGCCGTCCTGCTGGAGGACGTGGATGTGGAGCGGATCGCGGACCGGCTCTTCTGGGCGGCGTTCCGCAACTGCGGGCAGATCTGTATGGCCGTCAAACGCGTCTACGCCCCGGCCCGGCTGCACTCCCGGGTCGTCGAGGCCCTCGCGGAGCGGGCGCGGACCGTCGTCGTGGGATCCGGTCTCGACCCCGGCACCCGGATGGGCCCCGTCAACAACATCCCCCAGCTGGAGCGGGTCGAGCGGTGGACGGCGCGGGCCGTCGCGGACGGCGCGCGGGCCGCGGCCGGGGGGCACCGGCTGGACCGGCCGGGCTACTTCTTCGCCCCGACCGTCCTGTCCGACGTCCCGCCCGACAGCCCCGTGGTGACGGAGGAGCAGTTCGGCCCGGTGCTGCCCGTGCTGCCGTACCGGAGTCTCGACGAGGCCGTCGAGGCCGCCAACGGCACCGGCTTCGGGCTCGGCGGCTCGGTGTGGGGCACCGATGTCGAGCGGGCCACCGCGGTCGCCGGCCGGCTGGAGTGCGGCACGGCGTGGATCAACCACCACGCGGAACTGTCGCTCGCCCAGCCCTTCGCGGGCGTCAAGGAGAGCGGAGTCGGTATCGCGGGCGGGCCGTGGGGGCTGTACGGCAACCTCAGCCCCTTCGTCGTACACCGCCCGGAGGAGACATGGTCCTGAACTTCCGCGCGGCCGTGCTGCGGTCGTACGAGGGCCGGTCCGCCGTCGAGGACATACGGCTGACGGCGGGGCCGGCCGAGGACGAACTCCTGGTCAGGATCGCGCCCCCTTCGCCCGCACGGGTGAAGGGGAGGGGGCCGTACCGGATCGCCGCCGCTGAGCCGGTCAGGGTGTGAAGAGGCCCAGCTCCCCGCGCAGCCGCTGGGCGCGGAGGACCAGTTCGAGCTCGAAGCGATGGTCGGGGTCGTCGATCACGTCCCCCCACAGCTCCCGGATCTGGCGGAGCCGGTAGCGGACGGTCTGGGGATGGACTCCGAGTCGCCCCGCGACCTCGGGCGCGCCGCCCCGGGTCTCCAGCCAGGCGAGCAGGGTCTCGGCGAGGCGGCGGGCATGGGTCGGGGCGCAGTGGGCGAGGGGTGCGAGGGCGCGGCGGGCCAGGTCGTCGATCAGCTCCTCGGGCTGGAGGAGCACCAGGGCCTCGGTGTGCTCGGTGCAGTGCAGCACCTCGCCCGCCGGGAGCAGTCCGCGTTCCATGAGGCGTACGGCGGCCTCGGCCCAGCGCAGGGACTTCGCGGCGTCGATCAGGGGCACCGGCGGCCCGATCGCGCCGGCCCAGCCGGTCATGGCGCGCCGCAGCAGTTCGGGCCGGCCGGCCGCGTCCAGATCGGGTACGACCACACGGGGCCGTTCGGCCTCCATGTCCAGCAGGACGCCTTCGCCGACGGCGGGGGCGACGGCCTGGCGGGCGGGGCGCAGCAGCACCCCGGCGGCGACCTTGGCGGGCAGCGGCCAGCCGATTCTGGCTGCGCGTTCCGCGAGGGCGGCGGTGATCTCGTGCGGTCCGGCGGCGGGGCGGGTGCGGTGCTCGGTGAGCAGGAGTTCCATCAGCTCGCGCTGGAGCCTGAGGCGTTCCCCGGCCTGCCGGGCGGCGGCTTCGGCATAGCCTCGTACCGACTGGTCGACGAGGCCGTCGAGGTACTCGTAGCCCGCGTCGACGAGTTCGTACATGGCCGGTGGGGGGATGTCGACGCGCTGGCCGATCTCCGCCAGGCGCCGCCAGGTGAGGCGGACGCCGAGGCGGTAGATGGCCTGGAGGGAGTCGAGGCTGCGGCCGCCGATCCCCTCGCCGCGGCCGAAGTCCTGGAAGACCTCGGGATGGACGCGGGGCCGGTCCTCGCCGGTCTCCAGGTGCAGTACGAAGATCTCGATGGCGCGCCGGATGCCGATGAGCGACTTGGGTTCTCCGGAGTCGCCGAGGATGACCGGGACGTGCGGGTACTCACGGCGGATCTCCCGCAGGATCTCCTCGGCCAGTGTGGGCGCCTCGGCCATGGCGAGGGCCGCGAACTGACGTACCTTGCTGCGCGGTACTTCGTCCCAGGCCGAACGGGCTCCGGCCGACGGCACGGCGCGGTCCCCGCCGCCTCCGGCGGGAGCCGCGGTGGCGCCCGGGGGGCCGATGGCTGGGATGGACGAGGGCAAGGTTCAGCGCTCCCGGGGTGCCGTCTCGTAGGTGACGAGGGGGGTATTGGGCTGGTCCGGGGTCGCGTCGAGCAGGGCGACGACACCGAGGGCGGCGCCCACGGCGAGGGCCGCGGCGGCCACGGCGGTGAGTGCGGCGGCGAGCATTCTGGGCATGCTGGGGGTCCAGCCTCTCCGGTCGAAAGGTCGTCCCCACCCCGGGTGATCCACACGATCCGCGCCATGCACGCCGTTGCTCACGGGTCCCTGGTCCTGCCTTCCCGTGGTGGCGCGTGCCGGCCCCGACCGGCTGGGGCCAGTGTCAACAATGCATTGACACCTAGTCAAGGGTGCGCCTACGGTTCCCGGCCCGTACCGCGCCTGCATTTCCCTCTCCGCGCGCTTACGCTCCGTCACCTTGTGACCGCCATTTTCCGACACCGTGTCGAGCTGCCCCGAACCCTCCCTGGAGTGCCCGGATGCGACGTACCACCTCACCCCTATCGCTCGTTCTGCTGGGCATAGGCACCTTCTTGCTGGTGCTGGCCGCGATGCTCGCCTGGTATGTCGAGCCGCGCGCCCAGCGCACCCCGATCGACACCGACGCGACCACGATCTTCAAAGGTCAGGGCAGTTATTTCGATGCCAAGAAGGTCAAGACCGTCGAGGGCGCGAACCTCACCATCACCCGGCAGGTCCGCGGCGACGTGGCCGAGAGCGAGAAGAGCGGCCGGGCCGTCTGGGACGTGGCGACGAGCGTCGACACGGACGAGTCCCTGCCGGCGTCCGATCCCCATGACGCGTTCCAGTGGACCGTGGAACGCTGGGTGACCGACCGTAAGACCAACACTCCCGTGCACTGCTGCGGGGAGACCCCGCGAATCGAGGGCGAGGCTTTTCTGAAGTTCCCGTTCGATCTGGAGAAGCGCTCGTACCGCTGGTGGGACAGCACTCTGGGCGCCACCGTGGAGCTCGGGTTCAAGGAGACGAAGAAGATCCAGGGCCATGAGGGCTATGTGTTCACCGGCGAGGTCGCCCCGGTGAAGACCGGGACGCGGCAGGTGCCGGGGATCCTCGTCGGCCAGGGCGAGCGCGGCCAGGTCATCGCCGAGGAGTGGTACGCCAACACCGGCATCGAGCTGGTCGCGGACCAGAAGACCGGGCGGATCCTGTACGCGGCCATCGGGCCGAGGAAGACCCTGCGGGCGCCCGGCGCCACCTCCGCCGAGGGCGAAGTGGTGCTGCTCCAGAGCGATCGCATCGCGTTCACCGAAGAGACCCAGAAGAAGCAGGTCGACCTGGCGAAGGCGGATGGCCGCAAGCTCCAGTTGGTGGGCGTGACGGCGCCCGCGGGGGCAGGCGCGCTGGGGCTGCTGCTGGCCGTGGCGGGCTCGGTCCTGGTGTTCCGGGGACGCCCCGAGGACCCCGAGACGGTCCCGCTTCCGGTCCTGGGACCGGAATCCTCCACCAGGTGATGAGGTACGCCCGGTAACAGGTACGCAATTTGTCACCTCGGTGAGTAGCCGCGGCGAACCGCTGGGCGAAAACTGTCCATCCCACCCACCCGAACACATCATCCGTGCGAGACGGCACCACAACCGAGCGGCCCCGGCACCCTCCCGGGGCGGCTCACCCCGGGACCGCGCGCAGCGACAGCTGCCCCCGGCGCGGTCCCGGCCCGTCACGTCCCGCCCGCTCGAACCCCGTACCGCCGTATACGTCCCTGGTACCCGCCCGCACCACCCCGCATCACGCCCTTTCGCCCGTACGTCCCCGACCCCGGCCTTCATCCGTCCGCCCTCCCGTGCAGAAGGCGACCCTCGCACCACGACCGCCGCACGGTTCCGCACCCTGAGACGAGTCGGAGCACCGATGCCCCAGCACGTCCCCGCTCCGCTGCGCACGGCCGGTACCCGGCCCGCTCAGCCTCCCGCGGCGCTGCCCCCCGAGCCGCGCCGCATCGTGTTCCTCTCCCGCCGCGACCTCGGCAATTCCGCCGCCGGCGGGTCCGAGATCCTGGTCGACCGGCTGGCCGAAGGACTCAGCCGGCTCGGCCACGAGGTCACCCTGGTCTGCGGTGGCCCGGCCGCGCACCGCGACTACCGTGTGGTGTCGGCCGGCGGCGACCTCGGCCACTTCGTGCGGGCCCGTAAAACCCTGGCCCAGCGGGTCGGCGCTTGCGATCTGCTGGTCGAGGTGTGCAACGGCATGCCGTATCTGGCGCCGCTGTGGCATCGCGGTCCGACGCTCTGTCTGGTCAACCATGTCCATACCGAGCTGTGGGACATGCGCTTCGGCGGCCGTGCCCTCGCGCCCGCGGGTCGGCTGGGGCGCCGGCTGGAGCACTGGGCCCTCAAGGAGGCCCAGGGACGGAACCTGATGGTCGCGGTCTCCCCGTCCACGGCCGGGGCGCTGCGCGGGATCGGCGTCGACGAGGACCGGATACGCGTCGTACACAACGGTGTCGAGGAGCCGGGGCCCGTGCTTCCGCGCTCGCCGGAGCCGTTGTTCGTGGCCCTGGGCCGGCTCGTGGAGTACAAGCGGATCGATCTGCTGCTGCGGCTGTGGGAGCGGGTCAGGCCGGTGACCGGCGGCCGGCTGGTCATCGTCGGGGACGGTCCTGAGCGGGAGCGGCTGGAGCGCGTCGCGGGTGCCGGAGTCGAGTTCGCGGGCCATGTCACGGAGGCGGAGAAGCACCGGCTGCTCAGTTCGGCCTGGCTGCTGCTGCATCCGTCGGCCGTTGAGGGGTGGGGCCTGGTGGTCACGGAGGCCGCGATCCGGTCGACCCCGACGGTCGGTTTCGATGTGCCGGGGCTGCGGGACTCGGTCGACGACGGGGTGAGCGGGGTACTGGCCCGGGGGGAGAGCGCGTTCGCCGCCGCCTGGTGCTCACTGGCGCTCGACCCGGAGCGCCGGAAGGTGATGGGGCGGGCCGCGCGCGAGCTGGCGGCCGGATACACCTGGACCAACACGGTCCGGGCGTTCCGTGATGTCGCCGTGGAGGCCGCCGCCCGGGACCGTGTCCGGGTGACCGAACCCCGGCGGAGCCGCGGTCCGGCGCGGATCGCGCCGCGGACCGCCGCGCTCCCCCGGTGGAAGTGAGGAACGATGCAAGCCCCTGGTCCAAGAGTCCGCGCCGACGCGGGTACCCCCGGGCCCCCGCGGCCGGCCGCCCGGAGCGCGGCATGGAGGGACCCCTCTTTCCGGCGCTCGTTCGCCCTGTTCCGGGCCTTTATGCGGGAACAGGACGACCCCGAGACGTGCTACACACTGCTGGCGCGGGACACCGCCGACCAGGTCGAGGCGTACGGCGGGCCGGTCAGCGGCCGGACCGTCGTCGACATCGGCGGCGGGAGCGGGTACTTCACCGCGGAGTTCCGCCGGCGCGGCGCGCACAGTTTCCTGTTCGAGCCGGATGTACGGGAGCTGGGGCCGACGCCGCCCGAGGGGGCGGTCGTCGCGGACGGCTATCTGCTGCCGCTCGCGGACGGTTCGGCCGATGTGTGCGTCTCCTCCAACGTCCTCGAACACGTCGACGATCCGCAGACTTTCCTGAGTGAGATGGTCCGCGTCACCCGCCCCGGCGGGCTGATCTACGTCTCGTTCACCAACTGGCTGTCCCCCTGGGGCGGCCATGAATGGGCGCCCTGGCACTATCTGGGCGCCGCGAGGGCCCGGGCCCGCTACGAGCGGCGCACCGGTCGTCCCGCCAAGCACACCCTCGGCGAGAACCTCTTCGCCGTGCATATCGGTCCCACCCTGCGCCAGGTACGGGCCAGGACCGACGTCACGGTGGTCTCAGCCCGCTCCCGCTACTGGCCGTTCCTGGCCGGGGCGGTGACCCGGGTGCCGGGCCTGCGTGAGTTCGCTACCTGGAATCTCCTCCTCATTCTTCGGCGGTGTCCATGACCAGTACGGCCCCAGCGGCCCAGGCTCCCCCTCCGGCGGCCGTCCGGACCACCGGTGCGACCCAGGATCCTCCCGAAGGGCCCCGGTCGCGGCGGTGGCTTCTGGGTTTCTGGGCCGTGGTGTTCGTGCTCTTCCTGGCGGTGTCGCCGGGGCGCATGACGTTCGAGACCAAGCTCGGTGTCGCCGCCGACCCGTGGCGGTTCATCGCCGACCTCGGGCAGCTGTGGCACGACCGCGGCGGTTTCGGCGGGCTCGCCGACCAGTTCATCGGGTACGCGTTCCCGATGCTCCCGTTCTACGGCCTGGCCGATCTGGTGCAGTTGCCGGTGTGGCTGGCGGAGCGGCTGTGGCTGTCGCTGGTGGTGGCCACCGCCTTCTGGGGCGCGCTGCGGCTGGCCGAACGCCTGGGCGTCGGCACCCGTTCGACCCGGCTGCTCGGTGCCGTGGTGTACGCGCTGTGGCCCACGTTCACCATCGTCGTCGGCTCCACGTCGGCCGCCGCGCTGCCCGGCGCGCTGCTGCCGTGGGTGCTGCTGCCGCTCACCGACGACCGGTACAGCGCGCGGGTCGCGGCGCTCCGCTCCGTACTGCTGATCCCGTTCATGGGCGGGGTCAACGCGGCGTCGACCCTCGCGTCGCTGCTGCCGGTGGGGCTGTATCTGCTGTCCCGGCCGAACGGCCCGCGGAAGCTGCGGCTCATCCTGTGGTGGGCGCCCGGGGTCGTCCTGGCGACGCTGTGGTGGGTGATCCCGCTGCTGCTCCTCGGGACGTACGGGGAGAACTTCCTGCCGTACATCGAGACGTCGCAGGTCACCACGGACACGATGGCGGCGACGGAGACCCTGCGCGGCGCCGGCAACTGGGTGGCGTATCTGCACCTCGGTGACGCCTGGCTGCCCGCCGGGTGGAGTGTCGCGTCGTCGGGTCTCGTGGTGGTCTGTTCGGCGCTGGCCGCGGCCCTGGGTCTCGCCGGGCTCGCCCGGCGGGATCTGCCGGAGCGCCGCTGGCTGGTGCTGACCGTGCTGACGGTCGCGCTGCTCACCCTCTCCGGATACGCGGGGAAGTTCGGCGCGCCGTTCGCGGGGTCCGTACAGGATCTGCTCGACGGGACGCTGGCGCCGTTCCGGAACATCTACAAGTTCCAGCCGGGTCTCGCGCTCGCCCTGGTCCTCGGGCTCGCGCATCTGATCGCCGTCGCGGAGCGGGAGCGCGGGGCGCGGCCGGGGCACGGGGTGCGCTGGGGGCGGCGGTACGCTCCGCTGATCGCGGCGGTGCTGGTCCTGCCCGGGCTCGCCCTGCCGTATGTCAACGGGTCGATCCTGCAACCGGGCGCGTTCCAGAAGCTGCCGACGTACTGGGAGGCCACGGCCGACTGGCTGAAGAAGAACTCGCCTGACAGCCGGGCCCTGGTGGTCCCGGCGACCGCGCACGGCATCTACACCTGGGGCTCCCCCGTCGACCAGCCCCTCGACGTACTCGCCGACTCCCCCTGGGCGCAGCGCGACTATGTGCCGTTCGGTACGCCCGGGAACCGGCGCGCCATGGACGCCGTGGAGCAGGCCCTGCTCACCGGCGCCGAGATACCGGGGCTGCGGGACTTCCTGGGCCGGGCGGGACTGCACTATGTGGTGGTCCGCAATGATCTGGACCCGGACCAGCTCGGCTATGTGCCGACGCCGACCGTGAAGCGGGCCCTGGAACAGTCCGGCTACGAGCGGGTCACGGGCCTCGGCCCGGTCATGACCGGCGGACGGATCGCGGACGACACCCCCCTCCAGGCCGAGGGGCTGTATCCGCGGCAGCGGGCGGTGGAGATCTTCGCGCCCGCCGGGGGCTCCCGGGAGCCCGGCCGGGCCGGCATCCACAACGCCGCCGACACCGCCGTGGTGTCCGGCGGACCGGAGTCGCTGCTGCCGCTCTCCGCCGACCCGTCGCTGCGCGACCGGCCCACCGTACTGACCGGGGACGAGCACCCCGGCGTCGACAAGCCGGCGCTCCAGCTCACCGGTGACGGACTGCGCCGCGCCGACACCAGGTTCGGCCTGGTGAACACCAACACCTCGTATACGTACACCGAGGACGAGCGCAATCACTCCGGCAGTACGCAGAACCCCGGAGACAAGCCGCACCAGATCCTGCCGACGAAGGGCGTCGACCGGCAGACGGTCGCGGAGCTGCGCGGGGCGCGTGAGGTGACGGCGTCCTCCAGCGGCAACTGGCTGTTCTATCTGCCGCAGTACGACCCGGTGAACGCCTTCGACGGGAACCCGGACACGGCGTGGGCCGTGGGCACGTCAGGCAGCGCGAAGGGCGAATGGCTGCGGATCGCGTTCGACGGGAAGAAGCGGCTGCCGTCGTCGCTGATGGTCACCCCGCTCCCCCAGGACAGTGTGCGGTCCGCGCCGACACGGGTGAAGGTGGAGACCGAGCAGGGCTCCGCGACCAGTCCGCTGGCGACCAACGGCAAACCCCAGTCCATCGCGGTACGTGAGGGGGAGACGAGCTGGCTGAAGCTCACCATCGTGGCGGCGGAGGCCGGGCGGCCGGGGCTGACCGGTGCCGGGTTCGCCGAGATCGGTGTTCCCGATGTCACCGTGACACGGATGCTGAAGCTGCCCGCGGACGGCGCGGAATCCGACGCGGCGGCCGAGACGGTGTCGCTGCACCGGGCGTCCGACCCGGGCGGGCTCTCCCCGGCCGGTACCGAGTCGGGGCTGCACCGCTCCTTCACCACCGGCACGGCCGGCCCGCGCGAGGTCCGGATCAGCGCCGTACCAGCACCCGGCGAGGAGCTGGACGAGCTGCTGTACGAGGTGGCGCCCGGGGCGAGCCGGCAGCGGATCGTCGCGACTGCCGACTCCACCGCCCGGCTCGGCACGGGTCTTTCGGCCCGGAATCTGACGGACGGTGATCTGACGACCGCGTGGGTCGCCGGGAGCAAGCCGGTGGTCCATCTGAAGTGGTCCGGCGAGAAGACGTCCGTGGACTCCCTGGTCCTGGGCGCAGCGGGTGGGCTCTCGGCCCGGCCCACGAAGATCGAGATCAGCTCCCCCGACGGAGCGGCGATCGCCGACGTCGACACCAACGGCTGGGCCCGTTTCCCGGCGATCAAGACCAACCAGCTCGACATCACGATCACCCGGACCGCGCCGCTGACCCTGCACAACCCGGTCGCCGACGACGATCTCCAGCTCCCCGTGGGCCTCTCCGAGCTGCATGTCCCGGCCCTGGAACACCTCCGCACCAAGCAGCCGGCCGCCGACACCCCGTTCTCCCTGGCCTGCGGCAAGGGTCCGTCGCTCACCATCGACGGGACCTCGTACGCGACCGGTGTGAAGGGCACCGTCGGGGACCTGGTCGAGCGGCGTCCCGTCGAGGTGACGCTCTGCCAGGACGGCCAGGTGAATGCGGAGCTGTCCCTGGACGCGGGCAAGCACGAGGTCGACGCCGGGGACGGGGGTCCCTTCGCGATCACCGGTGTGACCCTCACCCGGGGCACCCCGGCCGCGTCGGAGGCGAACGACCGGGCCCTCACCGTCGGCGACTGGGAGAGCGACCGCCGCGAGGTGTCGGTCGGGGCGGGCGAGGCCGTCTCGTATCTGACGACGTACGAGAACTTCAACGACGGCTGGAAGGCCACACTCAACGGGAAGGAACTCACATCGCTCCGGCTCGACGGCTGGCAGCAGGGCTTCGAGATCCCGGCGGGCGAGGGCGGCACCATCGAGCTGACGTACGAACCGTCCCGCGTCTATGTGATCGGTCTGGTCGTCAGCGGTCTCGCGCTGCTCGCGCTGATCGGTCTCGCGCTGTACCGCAGGCGTGAGGAGAACCCCGAGCACACGGCGGGTACGCCGCCGGTACCGGTACCGAGCGGGCCGGGGACGGTCCTCGGGCTGGTGGCGCTGACCCTGGTGGGCGTGGTGGTAGCCGGGTGGTTCGCGCTGCTGGTCCAGGCGCTCGCGCTGATCGCCTTCCGGCGGCACGCGCTGCTGGTGCCGATCGCGTTCGCCGCGATGGCGGGGGCGGGGATCGCGGCGGCCACCGGCGCCGGTGAGTCCCCCGCGGCCGGGGAGGGCGCGTTCGGATACCCGGCCCAGCTCCTGGCCTTCATCGCCCTGTTCGCCGCCCTGGTCACCGTCGGCGGGCTCGGACGACTCGGACGGGCACCGGGGACCGACCCCGGCTCTGGCTCCGGCTCCGGCACAGGACCTGGCTCCGGACCTGGCTCCGGTCCCGGCAAGGGCACGGCGTCGGGTGCTCCCGGCACTCCCGGCTCTCCCGGCACTCCCGGAGGTGGCGTCCAGTGACGGCCGAGGGCGGGCCCGCGCGGGCCGCGCGGCCCGCCCTCGTACCGTTCCCCGTCGTCGACGAGATCGCCCGGCACTGCCTCGCGGAGGAGGAGCCCGAGTCCATCCATATCGAGGTCAGGCTGCCGGGGCGGCCCGACCCGGCACGGCTGCGACGGGCGTTCACCGAGGCCCTGCGCCGCCACCCGCGCGCCCGGGTGCGCCAGGCGCCGGGCCCCTGGTACCGGCGCCGCTACTGGTGGGAGTTGACCGAGGCGCCGGAACCGGAGGTGGACGTGGTGACGGTCCCTGCGCCGGAACCGGAGGCGCTGGAACGGGCGAGGGAGCGCTGTCTGGCCTCGGCTCCCCCGCTGTCGGCGTCCCCGCCGATCCGCCTTGAACTCGTCGGCGACCCCGAACGGCCCGGCGGTACGGCCCTGTTCCTCACCGTCAACCACACCCCGCTCGACGCCCTCTCGTCCCTGCGGGTCCTCGCGACGGCCGCCGAGCTGTACGGCGGCCGGGCCGGCGCCCCGGCGGCGACCCCGGTCCGCGCCGCCCCCGGCGGCCGGGCCGCGGCGCCCGGGCCGCCCCTGTGGACACCGTCCGCCCGGGTGGCCCGCGGCACCCCGTCCGGCCACCCGGGCAATGGGATGCTGGTGGCCGACCTGGCCGTGCCGCGGCGTCCGCCGGGCGCCGCGTACACCGTGAACGACCGGCTCATGGTCGCCACCGCACTCATGATCGCGCGCTGGAACCAGGAGCAAGGCGCCCCACCCCGCCCGATACGGATCACCATGCCGGTGGACGACCGGCCGCGCGGCACCGATATGCCCCTGGGGAACGGCACCCGACTCGTCGAAGTCCCCTTCACCCCGGCCGAGCTGGCCTCGGGCGAGCGCGCCGCCGCCGCACGGGACCCGGACGCCATGGACGAGCTGCTGCGCCGCACCGCCGACCGTACCCGCGCGCTCAAGGCCGTACCCCGCCCACAGCTCGGATACGGGGCCGCTCTGCTGACGGCGCCGGTGGTACCGGTGGCGTGGCGGGCCGCCGTGACCCGCGGTCTGCGGCGGGCGGCGGCGCCGTGGACGTCCACGGCGCTGCTGAGCAATATCGGACGTACGCCGTACGCCCTGGACTTCGGCGACGCGGGCCGCGCGGACGCCCTGTGGTTCTCGGCGCCCGCCCGGATGCCCCGGGGGCTCAGTGTGACGACGGCGTCCACGGCGGGGCGGCTGCATCTCGCGCTGCGCTGGTCGAAGGCGCTGCTCGCGCGGAAGGACGGGGCGAGACTGCTGGAACTGTTCGAGGACTACCTGGACGCCACGGATGGAGGTCCGGGATGAAGACGACGGACACGAGCACACACGCGCACACATCGCCCCCCGGCCCGGCGACCGGCACCGCGCCCCGGGGGCTTCGGGAGTTCTACGAGAATCCCGCCGTACCCGTCGCCTCGGGACGGGCCCGCAGCCTGCGACAGGCCCGGATACTCGCCGCCGCGCTCGGCCCCGCCGCCGAGCGGCCCGCCGTCGTCCTCGACGTCGGCTGCGGTGACGGCACGGCAGCAGCCACCGCGGCGCCGCTGCTCGCGGGGCACCGGGTCGTCGGCGTCGACTGGTCCCAGGACGCCCTGCGCCGGGCCCGGACCCGGATGGCCGATGTGGTACGCGGCGAACTCGCTCCCGACCGGCTGCCGTTCAGGTCAGGGGTGGCCGACGCCGTGCTGTTCAGTGAGGTGATCGAGCATCTGGTCGATCCGGACAGCGCCCTGGACGAACTACGGCGGGTACTGCGCCCCGGCGGCCATCTGATGCTCTCCACCCCGAACCTGGCCGCCTGGTACAACCGGTCCCTGCTGCTCGCCGGTGTCCAGCCCGTCTTCTCCGAGGTCAGCCTGCGCGCCATTCACGGCCGCCCCGGCACCGAGGTCGTCGGACACCTCCGGCTGTACACGGCCCGCGCGCTGCGGCAGTTCGTGGCCGCGTCCGGCTTCGACGTGGTCCGGATCGCGGGCGCCCCCTTCCACGGTGTGCCGCGCCCGATGCGCCCCCTGGACCGGCTGGCGTGCGCGGCCCCCTCGCTCGCCTCGATCCTGCTGCTGCACGCGCGAAGGGCGTAATCCGTGTGGTGGGGAGTGGCCGCCGCACTGCTGGCGAACGTGCTCTACAGCACGGGATTCGTCCTGGAGAAACGGGCGCTCGGAAGCATGCCCGCCGTCTCGGTCCGGGAGCCCGTACGGCTGCTGCGGCTGGTCCTCCGGAGCCCGCTGTGGATCGGCGGCTCCTTGGCGCTGGCCGCCGGATTCGGGGCGCAGCTCATCGTCTACCGGACGCTGCCGATCGCCGCCGCGCAGGGCATCTTCGTCTCCGGACTCGTACTGCTCCTGCTGCTGTCGGCGCGGCTGCTCGGCGAGCGGACCTCGGGACGGGAACGGCTGGCGATCGGGGCGATCCTCGTCGCCCTCGTGATGGTGGTCCTCTCCCTCTCCCCGGACACCGACACCGTCGGCACCGACGCGCCGGTGCCGCTGATCCTGCTGGTCTGTGTGCCGTCCCTGGGGGCGGGGCTGTGGCTGTACGCCGTCGCCGAGCGCCGGGCCCGGCGCCCGCACCGAAGGCGGACGACGGGGGTCGAGTACGGGATCGCCCTGGGGCTGCTGTACGGGGTGAGCTCGTTGGCGATCAAGGGGTTGTCGGGCCCGCTGGCCGGACTGCCCGACCGGCCCGTCGCCG
Organism: Streptomyces sp. NPDC059248; assembly: GCF_042753905.1. Taxonomy (NCBI): domain Bacteria; kingdom Bacillati; phylum Actinomycetota; class Actinomycetes; order Kitasatosporales; family Streptomycetaceae; genus Streptomyces; species Streptomyces sp. NPDC059248. Next base: position 42,849 of record NZ_JBHYZV010000028.1, read on the forward strand.
CGCTGCTCGATGTGCTGGGCTCCCCGTACCCGTACCTCCTGTTGTTCACCGGCGCGTTCGGGCTGATCATGTCGCAGGCGGCCCTCCAGCACTGCCGGGTATCCCTGGTCGTGCCGGTGTCCACGACGGTGACGAGCGTGTTCACGGCCGTTCTGGGTACGTTCGCGTTCGGTGAGGCGCTCCCCGGCGACCCGGCGCGGCTGGCGCTGCGGATCGCGGGCACCCTGCTGGCCGTTTCGGTGCTCCTCGCGATGCCGAAGCACGACCGTCCACCGCCCCCGACGACATCCGCCAAGGAGCTGACCGCCCATGAACCCCGATGACCCGCTGCTGGCCATCCTCGTCTGCCCGCTGGACAAGGGTCCGCTGCTGCTGACCTCCGACGCCCTGTACAACCCCCGGCTGCGACGCCGCTACCCCATTGAGAACGGCGTCCCCCAGTTGCGCCCGTCGTCCGGCGAAGCGGTGTCCGACGAGGATCACGCGAGGCTGGTCGGCACTCCGAGCCCGTGACACCCGGGGTCGGCCGGTACGGGAGGCCGGTGCATGGCCTCCCGTACCGGACGCCGGGTGATCACCTTCTCCGTCTGCCGGTCCGCTGCGGTTCGGACACCGAACGGATGAAGGTGATCGTGCGGGAACGCATCCCCACCCGGCGCGCCTCGATCATTTCGTCGACCGGAGGGTCGAAGGGCTGACGGATCGGTTTGCTGTGCAGCTTCACCGCGCAGTCGAGATCGGTGCACAGGAGCAGGCCGATCGTGTTCAGCCGCTCGCGCTTGTCACGGGACGGGCGTCTGGCGGTGAACAGCGAGACCTCGTTGAACCGCCGGGTGAACCGGCACAGGTCGCACATCATCGCGCGCGATCCGTGTGCCGCGTCGTTCGGGGCCTGCCGCAGCAGCACGCCCAGCGCCTGCCCCTCGGCCTCCGTGACGAGGTACGCGCGCTGCGGGGAGCGCAGATCCCGCCACCCCAGGTAGTCGACCCGGTCCCAGCGGACGTCGTCGAACCAGACGGGCAGTCGTACCTTGTTCTCACTCGGTTCCAGGTTCACGATCGCGCCGCGTACCTCTTCGCGGGTCATCGGACGCATGACGTCTCCCCCCGGGTCCCTACGAACTGACCTGGGAGAGTCCTTTTGATGCTGGACACTCGGGGTGCTCCTTGCTGAGAAATCCGTGATGACAGCAAGAGCAGGCCGAGCGGCTCGACGAAGACACCCACCCCGTTCGCCGCGATGTACCCGCGGGATCGAAGGTGTGGGCTGGTTCAGAACACCGGAGAATCACGTCCGGTCCGCCGTCGGTGAACGACGGCGTCAGGAAGACGGACGGCTAGCCGATGCGGCGAGGCGCGCTCGGCACGGACCGAAACATAAAGTCTCTTTTCCGGGACACAGCAGGCCGGCCCCGTTCAGCTCGAAGGAACTCCGCCAGACAACACCAGTCCCCCGGCGGGGGCAACTGATTTTCCGCGGGGCGGCCCGAGCGACGCGCTGCGGCCGGTCCCCCCTGTCTGGGAGACCGGCCGCAGCATTCGTTCATCGCGGGATCAGGCGCTGGAGGTCACCGCAGCCTCATGGAAGACGCCTTGTTGTTCATGTTCCCCAGACGCTTCATGGAGTCGCGGTACCCGGTCTGCTTGCCCTTGAAGTTGCGGTGCTCGTACAGGTTGATCTGGCACTTGGAGAAGCCCCTGAAGGAGGAGATCCGGTCGTTCCACGACCGAAACGTGACACCGAGGTCGCGTATGGCGTGCTCCACGCCGTTGTCGTTGTCGCATCCACGGGAGGCGTAGTGGATGAGAGCGGGCGGACTCTTGTGATCCTCACGGTCGTAGTAGACGGCGATCGGCACGGTGGTGATGCCGGGGGCCGGTGTTCCGTCCGCGTTGACCTGGGCGTTCAGGCGCTTTGCGAACGTCGGGTCGGCCATTGCGGTGCGGGCGTCGAGGGGGGCGTCGGTCACCGCGCCGCCGGTGGCGTGGCGGATCGCTTCGCGGAAGGTGGCGTAGCAGGTGACAGCGCCGGTCTCCACACGCTCCGTGCAGTTGGGGCCGGTCTGCGCGACGGTGCCGGTGGTCCCGGTCTGTGCGGCGTTCGCGGACTGTACAGCCCCGAAGGGGAGGGCCAGTGCCGCGATGGCGAGGCCGGGCAGGGCGAGACGGTTGCGGAATACGGATTCCATGTGTTCTCCCAGTCGTCTTGTGTGTCCGGCAGTAGCTGCGCGGGGCCCGGGCCGGCGGCCTTGCGGTGCGTCTGCCGGGCTGGTGTTGCCTGCCGTTCTGTGGTTCGCCACCGAATATCCGCCTGCGAAGTGTTGTTCCGCAGGGCGGTTCGACTAAGGAAACAAAGTCGCCCCAGGGGTATCCGGTGTCGGGCGTCGGCTTGAATCTCGCCTTGTGGGCGTCCCGTGGGGGCTCGTAGCATCCGGCGGGCGGTCACACCCGGAGGGGGTCAGCCTGTGGGACGTCGGGAGTTACCCATCGATCCGGACGAGGGGCCGGTGCAGCGCTTCGCCCTCGAGTTGCGGAAGCTGCGCGGACAGGCGGGCGGTGTCACCTACCGGGCCATGGCGCGCCGGGTCCCCTTCTCGGTGACGACACTTTCGCGGGCGGCGGCCGGCGAGCAGCTCCCGTCGCTGGAGGTGGCCCTGGCCTACGCCGGGGCGTGTGGCGGTGACGTGGAGGAGTGGAAACGGCGCTGGCGCGAGGTGTCGGAGGAGATCGCGCAGCAGGTTCTGGCGGATGACGACGGTACGGAGTCGCCGTATCAGGGTCTGGCCCGTTTCGAGCCCGGTGACCGGGACCGGTTCTTCGGGCGGGACGATCTGATCGCGAAGGCGCTTGAGCTGGTGTCGGGGCACCGGTTCGCCGCCGTCTTCGGCCCCTCCGGCAGCGGCAAATCGTCCCTCCTTCGAGCCGGCCTCGTCCCCGCCCTCCGCGAACACGGCCACGGTCTGACCGCGATCCGCATCCTCACCCCCGGCGAACACCCCCTGCACACCCACACCACCGCACTCACCCCCAAAACGACGAATGCGAACGGGGCTGTTCAGGGCGACACCCTGCTCTTGGTCGACCAGTTCGAAGAACTCTTCACCCTGTGCACCGACCCCGCCGAACGCACCGCCTTCATCGACCACCTCCTCACCGCACGCGACCCCGACAGCCACCTGCGCGTGATCATCGCCGTCCGCGCCGACTTCTACACCCACTGCGCCACACACCGCGACCTCGCCGACGCCCTCACCCACGCCGCCCTCCTGGTCGGACCCATGACCCCGCCGGAGCTGCGCGAGACCATCGTCGGCCCCGCTCAGGCAGCCGGGCTGATCGTCGAACGCGAACTGACCGCCCGCCTGATCACCGAGGTGGAGAACGAGCCCGGCGGACTCCCCCTGCTGTCACACGTCCTGCGGGAAACCTGGCGACGGCGCCGCGGCCGCACCCTCACCACGGCCGCCTACGAAGCCGCAGGCGGCATCCACGGCGCGATCACCCGCACCGCCGAAGAAGCCTTCACCAGCCTCACCGGCGAACAGCAACGCCTGGCCCGCCAGATCCTGCTCCGGCTCATCACCCCAGGCGACGGCTCCCCCGACACCCGCCGCCCGGTCACCCGCTCCGAACTCGACCTCGGCGACACCACCCAGATCACCCTCGTGGTCGACCGCCTCGCCCGCGCCCGTCTCCTCACCCTCGACAACGACACCGTCGACCTCGCCCACGAAGCCCTCATCACCGCCTGGCCCCGCCTCAACACCTGGATCGAAAAGGACCGCGAACGCCTCCGCGCCCACCGCCACCTCACCGAAGCCACCCACACCTGGTACGACCTGCTCCTGGACCCCGGCGCCCTCTACCGAGGCACCCGCCTCACCACCGCCCAACAACACTTCACCGGCACCCAGGCAACCACCACACTCACCCCAGCCGAACAAGCATTCCTCACCGCCAGCCACACCGCACATACCCGCGACACCCGCCGCCGTCGCACCCTCCTCACCACCCTCACCGTGCTGACGGTCCTCGCCCTCATCGCAGGCACCATCGCCTGGCACCAGAACAAGACCAGCACCCGCCGACAAGCCGAGGCCGAAGCCCGACGCATCACGACGGTCGCCCAGGCACTGCGCACCACGGACCCCAAGCGCGCCATGCGCCTCAGCCTCGCCGCCTGGCGGCTCGCCGACACCACCGAAACCCGCTCCGCACTCCTCGGAGCCATGGCCCAGCGGGAGAAGGGGGATTTCAGCGTTCCGGAAGGGGATCAGTCCGACAGCAGTTCTATTCAGCTGACGGCGGACGGCCGGACGGCTGTGTCGGTCAGAGCAGACCGGATCAAGACCTGGGACCTGCGCGACCCGAGCCGCACCCGTACCTACCCGGGGCCCGGGAAGCTGGCCGAAACGGTGCTCACCCTCGCGCCGAATGTCCGCACCCTGGTTTCTTCTGAGGAGGGCGGCTTAGTGGTGTGGGACATACGAGCCGGCCGGGTGATCAAGCGACTCCCCGGCGGTGGATCTACACCGCTCGTGCTCAGTTGGGACGGGCTCTCGCTGGCCGCGCCGACGGAGGCCGGTGCCGTTGAAGTCTGGGATATGAGCGGCGGTCGGCGACTGCTCACGGTGACTCCCGAGCGCCCGGAAAGTATCGAAGCCATGGAGCTCAGCGCGGATGGCCGTCGGCTCGCGGTCTGCAAGCTCGGTCGGTCGCCTGAGGTGTGGAACGTCGTCACGAAGAGGCGGCTCGCCACTCCGTGGGCGGGGCGGCTGGGGAAAGATCATGCTTGTTCCTTGGGAGAATTCGGCCTCTCGCCGGACGGCCGCTCCATGGCTATCGTGACCGATGCGGGGATCCGTCGCTGGGACCTCGGCTCGGGCCGGGAGCTGCCCGGACTGCCGGGCGCGCGACCCGGCTGGCTGGGCTTCAGCCAGGACAGTGCTTACCTGACCGCTAGCGGTCAGGACGAACTGTTCGTGTGGAATTTGGAGTTTCCAGAGGTCTCACCATTCCGGTATCCCCTGGTCAACGCGCTCCGGTTCGCCGTGGACACGACCGAGGGATCCCTCCGGTACATGAACGACGGCGAAGCGACGGTGAGATCGCTGTTTCTCGGGCCAGCAGTGTCGGATCGGTGGAGGCGGGAGGGCCATGTCATCGGACAGTTGACCGAGGATGGCCGTACCTTCGCCACGTTGAACCACAGCGACGACGGCACGGGGTTGCTCCGGCTGTTGGACACACCCAGCGGCCGGGTCGTCGGCACACCGACCAGGGAGCCGTGCGTACAGACTCAGAAAAGGCCCACGAACAACACTGTCACGCCCTGTCCAAACGAGGCCACATTCAGCGCCGACGGCCGATACTTCGCCCACCGAACGCCCAGCACCGGGCGACTGGCCATCTGGGACATGACCGCCCGCCGGGAACACGCGAGCCTGTCGACACCCCCCAATCAAGAAGACTTCCCGCAATACGGCGGCTTCGCTCTGAGCCCTGACGGTCATCACCTGTATCTGTCGATAGACGAACGCGACGAGTACTTTGTGGAGATCTGGGACATTCGCGCAGGAGGTCGCGGCCGCAAGGTCGGGAAACTCCCGGGAATCGGAGGGAGCCTGGCCGTACGGAGTGATGGCGCCGGGCTCGTGGGCTACAAGAGCTACAGCGGTTCCTTTGCCGACCTCGGCACCGGGCGGGTGACCCAGCGAGACCTCTCCAACACGGACATCCTGGCCTTCAGCCCCAACAGCCTGCACGTCGCCGTGGGGGACCGAGCGGGCAGAGTCACCCTGCGGGACGGAAAGCTGGAAAACCGTCTGGCAACGCTGATGCCTCCCGACAACGACACGAGCCCCAGTACGCCAATCGGCAAAGACACCGGCACCGCCGTCGCCGGTCCCTCCCACGAGGCTCCGCTGAGGGTGGCTGCCGGAGTCACCGCCCTGGCCTTCTCCCCGGACGGAGCCACCCTTGCCGTGGGGAACGGGTCGGGAAGCGTCCAGCTCTGGGACGTAGCATCCAGCCAACGCATGGGATCCCCCCTCCTCACCCCCGGTGACCCGATCCTCTCCCTCGCCTTCAGCCCCGACGGACGCACCCTCTACACGGCGGGACTGTACTCGGGGCTGGAAACCTACGACCTCGACCTCCGCCGGATGGCCGCCGCAGTATGCAAGCGCGCAGGGTCCGGGCTCACCCGCGCCGAATGGCGCACCCATCTTCCCGACCTGCCCTACCGCGACACCTGCTGAATGAGCGCCCTGTCGGAGATCTCCGCAGCCGTCCTTTGTGCATCCGGCCGGATCAACTACGTTACGCAGATGCGGCATTGACAGTCGCCGGGATCGGGGCCACGGTGAGGTTTTTCCGTGATCCGAGACCGGAGGTCACCCCTTGGCCGGTTCGTCAGCACCTCGTTCGGACACCGATCTCGTCGAGCGTGTACGTGAGCTCCGGCCGCTGATCGCCTCGCACGCCGCCCGCGCGGAGCGGCAGCGGCGGGTGACGAGTGAGGTCGTCGAGGCCTTCACCGGTGCCGGGATCGTCCGGATGAACGTCCCGCGCCACTACGGGGGGTATCAGACGTCCCTGCGGACCCAGGTCGACGCGCTGAGCGAGATCTCGGCCGCGTGCGGGTCGGCCGGGTACATGGCGATGATCCAGTCCAGCGGCGGGTTCATCGCGGCCCTGTTCCCCGACGAGGCGCAGGACGAGATCTTCACCGGTCCTGACGTACGGATCGGCGGCACCCTCATCCCGAGCTCCAAGGCCGTTCCGGTGGACGGCGGATACCTCGTGAACGGGAACTCCCCGTTCGCGACCGGGTGCCAGGACGCCGACTGGCATCTGCTGACCGCGTTGGACGAGACCGGGGAGGGCCCGCCGGAGGTGCTGTGGCTGGCGGTCCCGATGGCCGATCTGGAGGTGCTGGACGACTGGGACGTCTCCGGGCTGACCGGGAGCGGCAGCAACACCGTCGCCGCCCGGAACGTCCTGGTGCCCGCCCGTCGCGTCCTGCCGGTGGGCCCGTTGCTGGCGGGGTCGTTCCCGTCGCGGCGCAACAGTACCGACCCCTTCTACAACATGCCGATACTGCTGCTGTTCTGTACCTGGACGGCCGCGAGCGCCCTCGGCCTGGCACGGGCGGCTCTGGCGGAGTTCGGCGACCGTATCCATCAGCGGGGCATCACCTACACCTTTTATGCGCACCAGCACGAGGCCACGGTGACACACCTCCAGTTCGCCGAGGCCGCGATGAAGGTCTCCTCCGCGGAACTGCTCACCGCCGACCTGGTGGAGCTGATCGAATCCAAGACGGCCGGCGGAGAGCCGTACACGACGGAGGAGCGGGCCCGGGTCAGGGCGCAGTGCGGCTATCTGGTGCGGTTGTGCAAGGAGGCCGCCGACCTGATCGGGTCGGCCTCGGGCGCCTCGTCCCTGCACCGGGAGATACCGATCCAGCGGATCGTACGGGACCTCAACGCCCTCACCGTGCACTCGTTCATCAACCCCGCCACCAATCTGGAGCTGTACGGCAGGGTCCTGTCCGGAGTCGACCCCAGGACACCCTTCCTTTAGGGCGTGCTACGGACCCCGCTCCCCCGGGTCGTGTGTGATCAGGTCTCCCGGCTGGCACCGCAGGACCTCGCAGATCCTCGCCAGGGTCGAGAACCGGATGGCCTTGGCCCGGCCGTTCTTCAGGACGGACAGGTTGACGACGGTGATACCGACCTCCGCGGACAGTTCGGTCAGCGTCATGCCGCGCTCGACGAGAAGCCTGTCGAGGTGGATCCGGATCGCTTGAGCTTCCTCTTCGGACATCAGACGGTCCCTTCGAGGTCCTCTCGCATGCGTACGCCCTCGCGCATGATCTTCCCCATGACGACCGCGGCGAGGCCGGCGAGGACGAGCGCCAGCGGCCCGGAGAGCGTCGGCCCCGAACCCGCGATCGGCGCCATGCTCCCGACGAGCCAGGACTGCGACCAGCCGGCGAGGAGGCCGACCAGCGGCGTGCCGACGGTGACGAACCAGCCGAGAACCGAGAGGCGCTGCGCCGTCGCCTCGGTGAACGGCCCCTCAAGCAGCACCGCCTTGAGCATCCGGGAGAAGAGCAGCAGCGCGAGCGCGCCGAACAGCAGCCAGGGCAGCTCGCTCCCGATGTCGGCGACGCGCTGCCCCACCGAGGGATCGTCCCGGCACAGGCGCGTGGCACTGGCGGACACCTCCACTCCCGTGCCCACCGGCAGTGGGTCCGCCAGTGGGACATTGCGCCAGAAGTCGGTCCGGGCACAGACCGCCCCGTCGTCGAGTATGCGCCTGACGCCCTTGCCGAAGAAGACGAGCCCGCAGAGTCCCGCCAGTGCGAAGGTCACCGAGGACAGAGTCCTCGTGAGTCGCGTGTCCATACACTTCCCCCTATCGATTTTCGATATGCCCAAGATAGCGGAGCATATCGATAATCGACAAGTCCGAAGCCGTCGACAGGTGGCCGGCCGTGGTTCGGCCGGGAGGCCCGGGGCGGGCGGATCGCAGAGCGGGCGGGGGTATCTACGGCGTGGGAGGTCGCGTTCCCGGCGCGGGCCCGGGGGTCGGCGGGCGCGGCACGGCGCATCTTCGCGGCACCGGCCGCGCCCCCGGCGTCATCACCCCTGTACGGCCTCCTCGGCGGTGCGGTCCTGCTCGATGCGCTCACGCAGCCGGTGCAGGCCACGCCGGGTATGGCTCTTCACGGTGCCCAGGGGCAGCCCGGTGCGTTCGGCGATCTGAGCCTGGGTCAGGTCCTCGTAGAAGGCCAGGCGCAGCACCTCGCGCTGGCCGTGCGGCAGCCGGGACAGGGCGCCGGCCAGCAGCACCCGGTTCAGGACCTCCTCCGGCGCGCCCTCCTCGGGCCACCGCCGATCGGCCTCGTGCGCCACGGCGTCGACCAGGGTGTGACGCCTCGTCCTGGCCGTGAGCGCGTCGACGATCTTGCGGCGGGTGATGCCGACGAGCCAGCCGCCGAGTGGTCCACGATCCGCGCGGTAACCGTCCCGTCCGCGCCAGGCGCCGAGGAACACCTGCTGCGTGACGTCCTCGGCCTCGTGGGCGTCGCCGAGCGAGCGGGTGGCCATGGTGTGGACGAGGGTGCCCCAACGCCGGTAGACGTCCGCGAAGGCGTACTCGTCGGCCGCGAGCAGTCCGCGGGTGAGTTCGTCCTCGTGGCGGGGCGCCCTCGCGGCCGGGGGGCGGGCGTCGGCGCTTCGCGTGTCGGTGGACATGGTCTGTTCCCCCTGCCTTCGCGTCGTACGTGGCGGATGGCCGCCGCGGCCCGCGGAGCGGGTCCGGGCGGCACGGCCGGCGCTGTCACCGGCCCGCGTCGTGTCACCGGCCGGCGTTGCCACCGATCGGCGCTGCCACCGGCCGGTGCGTCGCAGTCTTGTGAGCGGGAACCGCACCCACAACTTGCGTCGCTTGTGCGTCGTAAGGTGTTGGAGTGGACACGACGGGGGACCTCGGCGCCCGCGCCGGGATAGGGCGCGACGGCGGGTTGACCACCGGCGAGGTGGCGAGGCGGCTGGGTGTGGCGCCGACGACGGTCCGTTCGTGGGACCGCCGTTACGGGCTCGGCCCGGCCCTGCGCGCGGACGGCCGGCAACGCCGCTGGACCGCCGGGGACATGGCCCGTCTTGAGCGGATGTGCGCGCTGACGTCGACCGGTCTGCCGCCCGCCGAGGCGGCGCGTCTGGCCCTCCGCGAGACGGGATCGCACCCTCCCTCGGCCGACGGGGGCGCCGGGCGTGTCCCTCCTCCGGCCGCCCCCGGGCGCAGCCGCGCCGGAACGGGTCTGCGGCTCGGCGGTGCGCGCCGGGAGTGCAAGGGAGTCGCCCGTGCCGCCCTGCGCCTCGACGCCGCCGCTCTCGACGGGCTGCTGGCGGCCGCGATCGAGGAACACGGCCTGGTCGCGGCGTGGACGGAGGTGATCATGCCGACCCTGCGGGCGGTCGGCCGCAAGTGGGAGAGTTCGGGGGAACGGTACGTCGAGGTCGAGCACTTCCTGTCCTGGCATGTCTCGGGGGCGCTGCGGCGCCATGCGCCGCATGTGGTGGCCGGGCGTCCCGGTGCCACCACGGTCCTCGCCTGCGTCCCCGGGGAGAACCACACCCTGCCGCTTGAGGCGCTGGCCGCCGCGCTGGCCGAAAAGGGGCTTCCGGTACGGATGTTCGGCGGCGCACTGCCCGCCGAGTCCCTCGTGGCCGCGGTACGCAGAACCGGCCCGGCCGCGGTGGGGCTGTGGGCACAGTCCCGTACCACGGCCAGCCCGCCGCTGGCCCGGCACGTCGCGGCGATCGAGTGGGGGGTGCGCGGCGCCCGCAGGAGGCCGGTCGTCCTGACCCTCGGCCCCGGCTGGGCCGGGCGGACCATGCCGGGGCTGCCCCGGCCCCCGGGTCTTGCGGAGGCCGTCGCGGCGGTGGAGTCGGCCGTGTCCGGGTGAGGTGGCGCCGCATCCTGGGTACCCGCACGTGGTGGCGCCTGGCCTCGTCGGGGGGAACGTGTTGTGGTGGCTGTCGTGCCCCGGGATCCGTCGCTTCGGGAACGGCCCCGGGGTGATACGTCAGGACGGATTCGGGCCGTGCGCGAGGGCACCGGCGCGGAACGAGCGAGCGGGAACACGGGAAACCGCATCCACGGGCCGCCGTCGTACGGAAGACACCATACGGAAGCCACCATGAGGAAGAGCCGTGGGCTGCCCCTGCGAGTGGGAGTGGATGTGAGAAGCGTCGGCGCGTGGGTGCGGGTGGCGGCCGGAGCCCCGGGTGTACGCGGCGGAGCCCCCGCCGTCGAACGGCGCGCCGGGTGAGCCCGCGGTCCCGTCCGGCCGGGGATCCCTGCGATGTGATCATCATCGGTGGCGGCGCGGCCGGACTCGGTCTCGCGTACCGGCTGGCCGAGCCCGCGTCCTTCGCCGTCACCCTGGTGGAGGCCCCCGAAGGGCCGCTGCGGCCCGCCGAGCGGACCTGGTGCTACTGGGACCGGGGCACCGGTGAGTTCGACGAGGCGGTCAGCGCCTCCTGGTCCCGGCTGCGGGTGCACGGTACCGACGGCCGGGCGACCACCGTGGATCCGGCTCCTTTGACCTACCGCATGCTCCGGTCGGCGGATTTCGAACGGCTGGTCCACTCCCGGCTGGCCCGCTCCCCCGCTGTCCGTGTCGTGCGCGCGACGGCGGACGCGGTACGCGACACGGCGGGCGGTGCCGAGGTCCGCTGTACGACGCCCGACGGCGGGACGCTGGCGCTCCGCGCCCGGCACGTCTTCGACTCCCGCCCGATGCGCTCCCCGCCACCGGCGAGGACCCGTCTGACTCAGCACTTCCGCGGCTGGTTCGTGCGCACGGCCGGGGACCGGTTCGACCCCGCCGTCGCCGATCTGATGGACTTCCGGGTGCCTCAGCCGCGCCACGGGCTCGCCTTCGGCTACGTACTCCCCCTGGCATCGGACCGGGCGCTCGTCGAGTACACCGAGTTCTCCCGGACCCCCCTGACCACCGAGGCGTACGATGCCGCACTGACCCGCTACTGCCAAAACGTCCTGGCGCTCGGCCGGCTGACCGTGGACTCCGCCGAACAGGGCCGTATCCCCATGACCGACGCGCGGTTCGCCCGCCGGGTGGGGGCCTCCGTGTTCCGGATCGGGACCGCGGGCGGGGCTACCCGCCCCTCGACGGGCTACACCTTCGCCGCGGCGCAGCGACAGAGCAGGGCCGTCGCCGCGGCCCTGCGCGCGGGCCGCGCGACCGTGCCCCCGCCGCACGGGCGGCGGGCGCTCGCCATGGACGCCGTACTGCTGCGGGCCCTGGACACCGGGCGGATCGACGGCCCCGACTTCTTCACCGGGCTGTTCCGGCGCGTCCCGCCGGAACGCCTGCTGCGTTTCCTGGACGGCGGCACGTCGTGCCGGGAGGAGTGGGCCATCGGCCTGAGCACCCCCGTGGGCGCCATGCTCCGTACCGCCGTCGAACTGCCCTTCCTGCCCCGCCGTCCGCCACCGGCCCCCCACCCCGGAGAACACCGCCGATGACACTGCTGCGCGACCACGACCTGGCACGGGCCTTCGACCATGCCGCGGCCACCTACGACCGTCTCACCGGTCTCAACCCGGGCTACCGCACCGACCTCGTCCGTTCGGCGCGCCGACTGCGGCTGCCCCGGGGCGGAGCCGGTCTGCATGTGCTGGACCTCGGCTGCGGAACCGGCGCCTCCACCAGGGCGCTGCTGCGGGCGGCGCCGCGGGCCCGGATCACGGCCGTCGACGCCTCGTCGGGGATGCTGGAGCGCGCGCTGGCCAAACCGTGGCCGGACCGCGTGCGCTTCCGGCATCTGACCGCGGAGGAGGCGACGACGGCCGGGGAAGGGCCGTACGACGCGGTGTTCGCCGCCTATCTGTTCCGCAATGTCACCGACCCGGACGCGGTCCTGCGGGCCGTACGCTCCCTGCTTCGACCGGGCGGCAGGCTGGCCGTCCACGAGTACAGCCTCAGCGGCGCCCGCGTCCACCGCGGCCTGTGGACGGCCGTCTGCCGCGGCGTGGTCGTTCCCCTGGGGACGCTGACCGGCGATCGCGCCCTCTACCGGCATCTGTGGCGCAGCGTCCTCGACTTCGACACCGTGCGGGACTTCACCGCCCGGCTGGCGGACGCGGGATACACCGGTGTGCGCACGGCCCCCGTCGCCGGCTGGCAGACCGGTATCGCGCACACCTTCGTGGCCCGTAACGGTGCCGCCGCGCCGCGCCCGGCGGAGGCCCGGTGAACGGCCGCGGGAACACGGCCCGCAGGGGGCGTGACCGCAAGGCCGAGATCCTGTTCCCCCTGGGCGGCCGGGAGCGGCTGGCACCGTACGACGCACCCGCCGTCGCCGTCGCCGGCGGGGGCATCGCCGGTCTCGCCGCGGCCACCCTGCTGGCCGAACGAGGCGCCCGGGTCACCCTCTACGAGCGGGGGGAGTCTCTCGGCGGACGGCTCGCGGGCCGGCGCACCCGCCTCGCCGACGGGTCCCCGGTGACCATGAGCCGCGGCTTCCACGCCTTCTTCCGCCAGTACTACAATCTGCGCGGCCTGCTGCGGCGGACCGATCCCGGTCTCGAACGCCTCCGCCCGCTGCCGGACTATCCGCTGCGGCACAGCGGCGGACTGACCGACAGTTTCGCCCGCGTTCCGCGCACCCCTCCGTTCAGCGCCCTCGGCTTCGTCGCCCTCAGCCCGACGTTCGGCTGGCGCGACCTCGCCGCGATGGACGCCCGTGCCGCGCTGCCCCTCCTCGACGTCCGGGTGCCCGAGGTCTACGAACGCTTCGACGGCATGAGCGCGACGGCGTTCCTGGAGCGGGTCCGCTTCCCCGCGGCGGCGCACCATCTGGCCTTCGAGGTGTTCTCCCGCAGCTTCTTCGCCGACCCGCGGGAGCTGTCCGCCGCGGAGCTGCTCCTGATGTTCCACATCTACTTCCTCGGCTCCGCCGAGGGGCTGCTCTTCGACGTGCCGACGGAGCCCTTCCCCCAGGCGCTGTGGGAGCCGCTCGGCGGCTATCTCCAGAGCCTGGGTGCCGATATCCGCACCGGCACACCCGTACGCGGCGTCCGCCCCCGCGGCCGTGAGGGGGTGGAGGTGCGGACCGACGGGGCCGTGGACCGGTACGACGCCGCCGTGCTCGCCCTCGACCCCGGAGCGCTGCGCGGCCTGGTCGCCGCGTCACCCGGCCTCGGCACCCCGGCCTGGCGCGAGGACATCGCCTCCTTGGCGACCGCCCCGCCCTTCCTCGTCTCCCGGCTCTGGCTCGACCGGCCGGTCCGCGCCGACCGGCCCGGATTCCTCGGCACCAGCGGCTACGACGGCCTCGACAACATCAGCGTCCTCGACCGCTACGAGGGGGAGGCCGCGCGCTGGGCAGCCCGCGGCGGCGGCTCCGTCGTCGAACTCCACGCGTACGCCGTCGCCCCGGACACCCCGCGGGAAGTCGTACAGGACCGTCTCGTCGGAAGTCTGCGCCGGGTGTATCCGGAGACCCGCGAGGCGCGGATCGTGGACGCCCGGCACGAATGGCACGCGGACTGCCCCTTCTTCCCCACCGGCTCCTACCTCCGGCGGCCCGCCGTCGTGACCCCCCACCCGGAGATCGCGCTGGCCGGTGACGCGATCCGCTGCGACCTGCCCGTCGCCCTGATGGAACGGGCGGCCACCACCGGGTTCCTGGCGGCCGGGGCCCTGCTCGCGGGCTGGGGCGTACGCGGACAGCCGCTGTGGACGGTGCCCCGGGCCGGCCGGTCCCGCGCGTTGCGGGCGCTGGCCGGAGCCGGAGCCCCCTGAACGGCCGGCCGGGTCAGCCCGGGAACCGGCCCGTGCTGCGCAGTTCCCAGCGCCGCTCCGCGTAGGCCAGGTCGTCGCGCCACAGCCTGCCCGCGGTCCGGCGCATCAACGGTCGCAGTACGGGCGCCACGGCGCGGGCCAGGGCGAACCCGCGCCGGTCGGACGCCGCGACGACCGCTTCGACGACGGCGGTCCGCGGCCGGGCCGCCGAAGCACCGGTTACAGGGGTGGCATGGGTCTCCACCACGGATGTCGAGCCCTCGCCCTCGGTGATCCGCATGATCACCGTACGGGGCCCGGGGGCGGTGAACTCGGCCCGTACGGGTACCACCAGACGGCCGGTCACCCGGAACGACACATCGACGACGAAGACGTCGTCCTCCTCGCCCGCCGGTGGCCGGGCCACCGTCAGATCCACGAAGGAGTAGGGGTGGAACCACGATCCGTGCCACGGGTCGAGCCGGTTGGCGACCACGTCCTGCGGCTCGCACCGCCCGATCGCCGTGTACACGGCGTCCACCCCGCCGCCCGCCGTCGGGCGCTCCGGCACCGCGGGGCGCTCCGTCGGTTCCTCGCCGCCCACCGCGTCCAGCCGGACCCACACCAGGACGCCGTCGTCGTGGACCGGATACGGCTCCCAGCCGGCGAATCGGCCGCCGTCCAGGGCCAGTCCGTGCCAGTGGCACACCAGCGTCCCGCACACCACCCGGCTGTCCCGCAGCGGCGCTCCGAGGTGCGGGCAGCTGCCGGGGCCCGCGCGCAGCTCCCCGGTGTCCGACCGCCACAGCACGATCTCGGCCCCGCCGACCGTTCTGCCGTACGGGCGGCCACCGGCGCGGATCCGGCGGGACGCGCCGACGACGAACCAGTTGCCGGAGGGTCGTGCCGTGGCCCGCTTCAGCGCGTCGGCGATCACGGCCGGGCGCGCCTCGCGCCAGGTCGGCGGCTGGTTCGCCCAGGCGGCCCGGCGGCGGATCCGCAGCGGTACCGGCCGGCCGGCCCGGCCCGGTCGGTCGCTCATGTCACGGATCCCCTTCTCCGGAGCGGTGCGTCGTCCGCCCGGGGCGCCCCGCCGCCCGCGCGGGCCCGCAGACGGGCGCCGGTGATCCGGACGATCCCGGCCGCGGCCGTGACCGCGCGGCGGCCTCGGGAGACCACGGCACGGCGGTGCAGTACCGCGTATCCCTGGTCCGCGATGGCGTCGAGGATGCCGCCGTAGAGGGTGAAGGCGGTACGGATACAGGGACGGGTCCGCGGGTCGAGCAGGGCGATGCCCGGTTCCGCCGTGCGGTACACCTGTCGGGTCAGGGCTTCGGCGGCGACGAGTGCGGCGCGGATCCGCGGGTCGGCGCGGCCCGTCCGGCGGCTCCATTCCAGCAGCGGGCGGTCCACTCCGTGGGCGGCGAGCAGGTCCCCCGGCAGATAGATCCGGCCCCGGTCCAGGTCCTCGCCCACGTCCCGCAGGAAGTTGGTCAGCTGGAAGGCGATGCCGAGGTCGGCGGCGTACGGCGCGGCTTCGTCCCGGTCGCCGACCGTGCCGAGTACCGGCAGCATCTGCAGTCCGATGACCGCGGCCGAGCCGTGCATATAGGTCCGCAGATCGGCGTAGGTCGGGTACTCGGTGACCCGCAGGTCGCTGCGCATCGAGGCCAGGAAGTCCGCGAACAGCGTGTGCTCGACGCCGTACCGTTCGGCGGTGTCGGCGACGGCCCTGACCACGGGCTCCTCGCCCTCGCCGGTACGTAGCCCGTGCGCGAGGTCGCCTTCCAGGCGTCGCAGCAGGTGGTCGCGTTCCCCGGGGGTCCGGTGCTGGTCGTGGTCGTCGACGATGTCGTCGGCCCGGCGGGCGAAGCCGTACAGCGCGTGTACGGCGGGCCGGCGTTCCACCGGCAGCAGCCGGGTGGCCAGGAAGTAGCTTCTGCCGTGGCGGGCGTTGAGCCGCCGGCACTCGGTGTAGGCGGCGCGCAGGGCGGGGTCGGTGATACCCGCGGCGTCCAGTTCACGACGGGTCACGGGTGACCTCCGCGGTCGGTGCGGCTTTCGGGGCGCGGCGCGGTGCCGGACGCGTACCGGATCGGTGTTCTGCGGGGGTGCCGCCGGTGACGCGCGCGGCGGCGAGTTTGCCGCTGATGAGGACGGTCGGCACACCGACGCCTGGGGTGGTTCCGCAGCCCGCCAGCACCACGTTCTCCACCCCTCGGACCAGATTGCGGGGGCGGAAGGGGCCGGTCTGGGCGAAGGTGTGCGCGACGGAGAAGGGGCTGCCTCCCGCGTGCCCCTGCCCGGCCCAGTCCAGGGGTGTCACCAGCAGTTCCTCCCGGACGCTGCCCGCGAAACCGTCGAGTCCCCGGCGTTCCAGCTCGGCGATCAGGCTGTCGCGGTAGCGCGGCCCCAGATCGCGCCACTCGGCGGCGGATGGCCCCACATCGGTGTTGGGGCAGGGCGCCAGGACGTAGTGGAGGTGCCCGCCTGGCGGTGCCAGGCCGGGGTCGTGCGTGGTCGGCCGGGTGATCAGCAGGGACGGGTCGCTCATGAGCCGTCCCGAGCGGGTCAGCTCGTCGAATGTGTCCTCCCAGGCGGCGCCGAAGGACAGGGTGTGATGGGCGAGACCGGGCCAGGTGCGGTCGGTTCCGGCGTGCAGGACGACGGCGGACGGCGAGTGACGCAGCCGTACGGGGCGCTTCGGGGCGCGCCCCAGGAGTCCGTACGCGGTGGACAGCTCGCAGGTCAGCACCACGGCGTCGCAGGGGATTCGTTCCCCCGAGGCCAGCCGTACGGCCCGGATCCGGCCACCCGACCGTTCCAGCGCGGTCGCTTCGGCCGACCAGCGGAACCGGGCACCGGCCCGCTCGGCGGCGTCCGCCATACCGCGCGGCAGCGCGTGCATGCCGCCCTTGGGGAACCAGACACCGGCGACGGTGTCCATGTAGGCGATCACCGCGTAGGCGGCGAGGGCTCTGGCCGGAGTGGTTCCGGCGTACAGGGCCTGGAAGGAGAAGACGCGGCGCAGCCGGGGATCGGCGAGGAAGCGGCCGATTCGCCGGTCCAGCCGGCCGAAGCCGCCCAGCGCCGCCAGCCGGGCCAGGTCCGGGTGGAGCAGTTGGAAGGGCGAGTCGAAGTTCGTGTCGACGAACCGGCGCATCTGGGCCCGGTACAGCCGCTCCAGCCACTCCCGCAGCGCGCGGTAGCCCGCCGCTTCGGCCGGTCCCGCGAACCGTCGGACCTCGTCCTCCATCGCCTCGCCCGCGGTGTGGACGTCGAGTGACGTCCCGTCCGCGAAGCACGCGCGGTACGCCGGGTGCAGGGCCGTCAGCTCGACGTGCCGGTGCAGGCTGTCGCCCACGGCGGCGAACGCCTCTTCGGCCAGGTGGGGCATGGTCAGGACGGTCGGCCCCGTGTCGAAGGCGTAGCCGCCCCGGTGGACGCGGCCCGCCCGGCCACCGGGCCCGTCGTCCCGTTCGACGACCGTCACCCGGCGGCCCGCGCCGAGCAGATGGAGCGCGCAGGCGAGACCGGACAGCCCGGCGCCCACGACGACCACATGGTCCGTCGGCCCCGGTACCGTTCTCACGCGGCCTCCCCGGCACGCTGCGGCGGGATCCCGGCCGCCCGCTCGACCAGGGCTTCGAACTCCCGTCGTACGAGAGCGTCCGCGCCGGTCCTGCGGAAGTGGCGCAGGCTCGCCGCGGCCAACTCCGTGATCTTCGATTCGACGACGGCCCGTGCCCCGGTGCGCTCCAGTGCCGCGCGCATCCGGCGTACGGTCTCGTCGGACGCGGAGAGCGCGCGGGGCACGAGCGCGTCCGCGGATTCCCGGTCCCCGCGGACTTCGGCGAGCCGGGAGCCGACGGCGAGCAGATAGGTGAGCTTGCGGGTCCGCAGGTCTTCGTCGGCCGGCTTGCCCGTCAGGGCAGGGTCGCCGAAGGCGCCGACGAGGTCGTCGCGGAGCTGGAAGGCGAGACCGGCGCGGCGTCCGGCGGAACGCAGCGCTTCCAGGACGCGGGCGTCGGCGTCGGCCAGGACCGCGCCCAGCGCCAGGGGACGTCCGACCGTGTACAGCGCGCTCTTGAGGGTGGCGACGGCCACCGCGTCGCCGACGCCGGACGCCCCGGTGGCCTGCGCGTGGAGGTCCCGGTACTGCCCCGCGACCATCTCGCCGCGCATGGCCTGCCACTCGTGGTGCAGTCGCCGGCCGTGCGGTGAGCCGAGTGCCGTCTCGGTCAGCAGGTCGTCCGCCCAGGCCAGGGCGAGATCTCCGGCGAGCACGGCTGCGGAGGCCGCGAAGGCGTCGGGTGGGCCGGCCAGCTGCCCGGCCTCGTGCATCCGGGCGAGGTCCACGTGGACGGCGGGTGCGCCGCGCCGCAGAGGCGACCCGTCCATCACGTCGTCGTGGATGAGGGCGCACGCCTGGAGGAGTTCGATGGCCGCGCCCGTACGCAGGACCGGTGTGGCGTCGCCCGATCCGCCGGCCGCCCGCCATCCGCACCAGACGAACGAGGTCCGCAGCCGCTTCCCGCCGCGGAGGACCAGCGACGACACCCGGTCGGCGATATCACGGGCGAACACCGGATCCGTCGCGCGGGCGCGCCGCATCTTCTCGTCGAGCACGCGCGCCAGCTCGGTCTCGACGGCCCGGGCCGCCTCGCGGGCCGTACCCGGTCCGTCGGCCGGCCTGCCCGGTTCGGGCCCGGTGGGCCGCAGTCCCAGCATGCACCACTCCTCTCACTCCCGGTCGCCTGCACATCAGTGCTTCGCCCGAGTGCCCTGGTTCGGATGCGCTGATTCCTGCCCGGTACGGTGAGCCGCCCCGGTGACGGCCACTCCACCGGCCCAGCGACGGCACCGCCATGGCGGCGGACGGCCCGCCGCAAGGCCGCGGACCGGCCGCTCGCGGGTACCGGGACGGTGCTCAGATATCGAACCGGTCCAGGAGGGACTGCTTGTTCTTCTTCCGGCGGATGTGCCCGCGGTATCCGGCCAGGAGCGCCATCGCCGTCCAGGTGGCCGTTCCCCAGAGCAGCCAGTCCATCTTCTCGGCCGAGTCGACATCGGCCCTGTCCCAGAGCGGAGCAATCCCTTCCGGGTCGCGGAGGATCTCGATCCGGTCCCCCACCCGGTAGGGGGAGCCCCCGCCGCGCCACACCAACTTCTCCGCCAGGACCCCGTGCTCGCCGCGGAGGGTGTAGGCGTGACGGTTGCTCTCCGTCCCCGCGGCACTGTCCGCCGTGATGACGACCTGTTCCCGGACGCCGCGCTGTTCCAGGGCGAGATGGGGCGTGTAGTCACCGGCACCGAACATCACCATCAGCGACGGCAGCAGCGAGAGCGCGGCAAGCCACCATGCCCGGTGCAGGAACCGCAGCGCCACGGCCACCACGAGTCCGAAGATCACACTGGCCATGATCGCGATGAAGTCCGTGATCCCCATCGCGAGATACGCGATCAGCGTGTTGGCCGCGGCGGCACCGAGGCCGATGGCCACCACGAGAAGCGTGCGACGGACCGACGTCCGTACCGGAACGCCCTGGGTGGGGAGGCCGTGCCCCGGGGCCTGAGCTTCCCCGATATGTATCTCTGCCCTATGCATTCACGCAGCATAGGGGCCGCTCACCGGCCCGGCGCCGGTGTCGGTGCCCAGCCTTCCGGTGACAACGAACAGTCGTGGAACGGCCCTCAGGCCCTGACTCGGTCGGCGACCGAGAAGTCGGTTTCGCAGTCCGGGCAGGTCGCGTTTCCGAAGACGTGGGTCAGCATATGGGCGACTTCGTGTTGGCCGTCGGTGCGTGCGATGCCGTGGAGACGGGAGCCGATGCCTTCCAGTTCCGCGGGGTCCGTGGGGCGGAGCGGGCGGGTTTCGACGGGGTCGTCCGACACGGCGTAGTCCTGGCTGGTGCAGAAGAACCCGGGTTCGCCAAGGGCGATGAACAGATTGGTCTCACACCCGGGGCACAGGACTTCGTATTCCTCGTTCCCGAGCCCCCGGGCCAGGTCGTCGCTCCAGCCTGCGACGCCCTCGAAGCCGAGCATGGATTCCAGGAGATCGATGTACTCGGTACGGTCGGTCGCGGTCCGCAGATGCCGGTTCACCGATGCCAGCAGCGTCGCGATCTCCGCCGAGTGCCGGGTGCGGACATCGTCCGCCCCGTGCGGCTGATCGGCGCCCGCCATGATGGCACCCGCCAGGCCCAGGGCGTTCACGGCTTGTCCCCGGTCTTCGCTCTCGGCCATGCCGGCCAGCCAGGGCAGCGCCGCGAAGCTGGCCGAGTAGACACTGCGCTGATGGCAGAGCGCGGACCACAGATCGCTCCAGAGCTGCGGCTCGGGCTCGGACGCGATGCGTGCCAGCAGGGCGGGTATGTCTTCGGCGGAGCCGTAGGCGTGGCTGAGTCGCGACCAATCTGTCATACCGCGGATCCCATCACGGAACGTCGTGGCCGGGCCGCCGAGAACTCCCACGGGAATGCTCCCCAACGGAGAATGAGCGCCTCATGGGTGTGCTGCCGGCCGTTTCGCGGGTCCTCGCGTGGGCGCGGGTGCAGACCCGGATGAGGGCGGAGGCGTCCGCGCGGGGAGGCCCCCGGCGCCTCGCGCACGACGCGCCGGAGACCCCGAGAGCCACCCCTTACCCGGCCCTTGCCGGAGCTTCTTGTGGAGGCAGCGGGCGTCAGCGCTTCCAGACGGTCGCACGCCAGGTCGTCGCGTTCCCGGCGCCGTCGGTGCCGACGGCGAATCCGGCGATCACTCCGGCGTCGTTGATCGCGAACGCCGCGGCGTAGGGACCGAGAGGCGACGGCGGCAGCGGGACGACCGTACCGTCACGCTTCCACAGCAGGGCCTTGTCCAACGCGGGGTTGCCGGCCGGCGGCCACGCGTACCCGACGGCGGTGCCCCGGTTGTTGATCGCCAGCACTTCCCCGGCCGCTTCCGCCGGATTGGCGAGCACGGTCCGGGTGCCGTTCGCGTTCCAGCGCGCCGTGTCGCCGTACGGGTTGTCCTCCAACGAAGCCCCCACGGCGGTACCCGCCCGGTTGACGTCGTATCCCCGGCCGCGCCCGGCGTCGCGGACGGTGCCGTCGGCCGCCCACACCAGGACCCGGTCGTACTCCGTACTCCCGGCGAGCCGCCCGTGGCCGTAGACCACGCCGTTGTCGGTGATCTTTTTCGTCCGGGCCCCGTCGAATCCCGCCGGGAGGGGCAGCGCGCTCACGAAACCCGCCGCGTTCCAGCGCACGGGGTGCGCGGGGCCACCGGTGCCGTCGCGCTGCTCGGTCCATCCGACCGCCGTGCCCGCGTTGTTGATCGATGTCACGGTGCCGCTGTCGTCGCCCGGCAGCACGGGCAAGTCGGTCCTGCCGCCGTCGGACCGCCAGCGCAGGGGCCGGGAGCGATTGTCCTCCCCGGCCGCGTCGCCGACCGCGACCCCGGCGTTGTTGACGGCCGACGTGTTACCGCCGCGGGACCCGGCGGGCAGCGTCAACCGCTTCGGAACGGCGCCCGGTGTCCAGCGGACGGGGTGGGAGCCGGACGGGCTGTTGAAGGACAGGCCGACCACCCAGCCGCGGTCGCTGACCGCGGTCGTGCGGCTGAACCGCTCGCCGGGCAGCGGCGCCAGAAGGGTGTAGCCGGGGCGCTCGGCGTTCCACCGGATCGCCAGTGGCCCGTCGGAGCCCTCCACGTAGTAGTCGCCGACGACCGTGCCGCTACTGTTCAGCCCCTTGACGAAACTGTGGAGCCCTCCCGGCGGGATCGGAAGCAGCCGTGAGGTCGGCGGCGGCTCGGAGGGTTCGGCCACCGCCACGGGCGCCGAACCCAGGAGGAGCAGGGCGGTTGCCGCCGCGGCGGCAAGGGGTGCGGGGCGGTGAACGCTCCAGCGGGCCATCCGGACACTCCTGATCTCTTCAAGGACATGGACGTACTCATGCGTCGGCGTTTCATCTGTTCCAGGCCTGCAGGGGGACCCGCGTTGCGGCTCAAGTTTCCGCCTCCGGTGCCCCGTTGACAGACTGGATCTACGAAACGGCCGGATTCGTACACCCGTTCATTTAGCTCCGTCCCACCCCTGTCCGGCGCGTCCACCCCGCCCCGCGGACGGGCCCGGTTTCCGGGTGACAGCGCCCAGCAGCACTTCCGGTCCCACGGCAAAGGTCGCGGCCGATGGCCGGGGAGCATCCCCGCCCGCTCGCCTACGGGAGGAGGCCGCGGCGACTTCCGGCCACCCGCCCGGCCCCGTGCCGTGCGCGGACACGGCCCGACGCGCGCCAGGGCGGACACCTCCCGCCTCGGCCTCGTACCGGCACCGCTCGTTTCCGGGCGGCTTCCCCAGCCGCCACGGCGTACTCACCCGCCACTGGGTTCCTACCGTGCGCGAGATCCGCCGCGGAACCCGGGCGGTTCCGCGCCACGCATGCGCGAGATCACTACTTTCCGCGACGACACCATCGATCCACCGGAGCGTTGAGCGACCGATTCCTCATCGGGCGCTCCCGCGCGATGACCGGTTGGCGTCGCGTTCATGGGTCGCCGCCTGTGCAAGACTCCCGGCTGAACGGGCGGGGCCTCGTCCCGCCCCTCCGCACGACCGCCGATCAGAAGGGGAAAGGCATGAGACGCACAACCGTCACTCTTGCTTTACTGCTCTCCCTGCTGGGCATCACCGTGCTGACCGCGCCGTCGTCAAGCGCCCGGGCGCGGGCCGTACCCTCCACCCCCGCGGGGTGGACCGCTGTCGAAGGAAGCGACGTATCGGCCAACGCGGTCTACGCGCTCCGATTCACTCAGAACAACCTGCACGTCTCCGCCGAACTGGGGTACGGCGGAGGAAGTCACGCCATGCTCCGGGCCCGGGCCTCCGTCATCGGCCCCTGGGAACGGTTCGAACTGATCTGGCAGTCCAGCACATCCTCCTGGGTACTGCGGGCCGTGGAGAACGGCCTCTACGTCTCCGCCGAACTGGGATACAGCGGTGCGAGCCACGGAATGCTCCGCGCCCGCGCCTCCGCGATCGGGCCCTGGGAGCGCTTCAGCCTGCTGTACAGCGCGAGTCTGGGTCGCTATGTGCTGCAGTCCCAGCAGAACGGCCTGTTCGTCTCCGCCGAACTGGGTTACGGCGGTTCGGATCACGCGATGCTCCGGGCCCGCGCCTCCGCCATAGGCCCCTGGGAGCAGTTCGTCTTCGTCTGATCGCCCACCGGACGACCTCTCACCCCCTCCCGAACCGCCGATGACGCATGCCGACGCCCAAGAGCCGGCACAGTCCCGCTCCGGCCTCGGCCCGATCGCGTCGGGGCCGGCACTCCATCGACCTGCCGACCCCTCAAGGAGCCTGTGACGTAGCGGACTCGGCCCGTGCGGTCGGGTCGCCGGGGCGAAGCACCTGCCGTCGGCCACCCGATCGCCCCGCCGCGAGTCCGCCTCCCGGACACCCCGCGGACTCCCGTCCGTCGCGCCGCAGCCGCCCGCCGAGGAGGACCGCACCGGCCGCGGCGGTCAGCAGTCCACCGGCCAGGAAGGTGTGTCGTACGTCAGCCGCTGGCTGGCCGACCTCAATCGGCGCGGTGCGGAGTTCACTCCAGCCGATGTCCCCTCCCTCACCTCAGTGACTCTGGATCTCCTGGCGTCCGTGATCGCCCGCTGCTTCGAGGCCGTGGACGCGCTGAGGCCCGGACGGAGTCCCGACGCTCTCATCCGCGATCGTCGAGGAGACGTACTCGCCGGACGTGCTCATGCGCACCTGCCGCAGTCGGTCCCTCCGACGCCGGGCCAGTCGTACGGGTCGTCCCTCGCGTCGGGTACCGGCCATGTCGATGTCGGTGAAGCCAGCACGGAGCTGCGGTCGTGGAAGGAGAATGTGGTCATGACGGAGATCTCTGATCTGGTAGCGCGTCTCAGTCTTCAACCGCATGTCGAGGGCGGGTGGTTCCGGGAAACGTGGAGGGCCGCGGCTGAGGTTGTCCCCGATGGATACACCGGCAGACGGGCGTGCGCGACGGGCATCTACTTTCTGCTGCATCCCGGCGAGCGGTCACGATGGCACCGGGTGCGCTCGGACGAGCTCTGGCTGTGGCACCGGGGAGGCCCCCTCCACCTGCGGCTCGGTGGAAACGGCACGGCTCCGGACGAGGCCGGTGCCGTCGAGGCCGAGCTCGGAAACCGGGTGGAGCGGCAGGAACGGCCCCAGTTCCTGGTCCCCGGCGGGGTCTGGCAGAGTGCTGAGCCCGCAGGCGACGAACCGGTGCTGGTCACGTGCGTGGTGGCTCCGGGCTTCACCTTCGAGGACTTCGAGATGCCATGAAGCCGGACTTCGTACGGCGGCTACCGGATGGGGGCGACCGACGGGCCGCCGTGCCCCGACCTGATCCGCCTCCTCGGCGACGGCCCCACCGGGGCCGGCTGGCAGATCACCCACAGGCGCTGCGCCTGCCGGTGCGACCACGTACATGACAGCTGCACCGTCGACTTCCTCGACCCTCCCACGGGAATCAGCATCCACGTCTGCCCCACTTTCCGACCCGAGCCCCGGCCGCGATCGTGCGGCGGGGGCGGAGCCGTCCCCGCGCGGGCTATGACCTCCGCGACTTGTCATCCCTCGGAAGCACGGAGCAGAAGATCACGTAGACGGCAAAGGCGACGTAGAGGGGATTGCCGGGGTCGCCGTCGATGTAGTCGACGAGCATGCCGATGCCGAGCACCCAGGCTCCTCCCCCGGCGACGACGAAGACGGTGTTGCCGTCTTCCCGCAGCAGGCGCATTCCAACCCATAACAGGAGGGGCATGAGGGTCCAGGAGGCGGCCGTGGTGAGCACCCACTCGACCGCACCGCCAAATGTCTCGCCCCTGGCGGTGGCGATGGTCTCAGCTTCCCCGGCCCACTCGTATCCGCGGCGCATGAGGGCGTAGCAGGCGGCGGTGGCCAGAGAGGCAGTGACGGCGCCCTTGACGCAACGTATGAGGTTCATGGCTGACATCCTTGCCCGAATGAGCCGACGGGTCCCGGCACTTCCGCACCGGAACCCGTCAGACCTCATATGGAGAATTCGCGGCTGAAGTCACGGACACCGCTACCGCAATGCGCGCTCAAGAGCATCGAAATACAGCCTGGCACCCGAGGCCGAGGAGTCCGAGTTCTCGGGACTGGCCGAGCGGCACCGGCGGGAGCTGCATGTATGCCCGCGGGTGACGCGGACGAGCCGGAGACCGTCGCCGTCGCGTGGGAGACCATCGAGCCGGCGTATCTGGTCGCGGTCCAGCACCTCGCGCCGCGCCCGCGGGCCGTGCTGATCCTGCGGGACGTCCTCGGCTGGCCGGCCTTATCCGGTCGTAGCGGATCTCGATGCGGGTGATCCGAGCGCCGAACTCGGCTGCGGCGGCGAAGTCCGGGAGGGTGCGGGTCCATGTCCGCGCCCTCCCCTCTCGCTCACGGCACGGCACCGCCCCCGTCCGGTGAGGCGCGGGGACGGTGGTGTCCTCGGTCGACGGCCCGCCCCGGTCAGCCCTGGTAGGAGCCGACGATCCGGGAGAACTCGTACGGCGACTGCGGGACGTTGGTGCACAGGGAGAGGTTTCCGGTGCAGGCGTTGCGGTCGCGGGTGACGTCCCAGAACGCGATCATGCCGAGATTCCGGCTCCGCGCGAACTCCACGAGTTGCCGTGTGTCGGCCTGGTCGTAGATCTGGTGGTCGTCGTTCTCGCCGATCATCGGGGTGACCCCGAGCATGCCCCAGAGCTGGGCGTCGGTGCGGCTCGGGTAGAGCGACTTCAACTGGGCGACGGTGGCCTGGGCGGCTTGGACAGCAGCGTCGCCGTAGTCGATGACCAGGAAGTAGTCCATCGTCATCACATTGACCACGTCCAGCGCGACGCCCGCGTCACGGGCCGACGTCACGACGGACAGGCCCGTCCGCGTCAGCCCCGAGGGGGTGACGGGCAGGGTGAGCGAGATGCGGAGGTCGGGGTGTGCTTGTTGGAGTCGGGCGAGTGCGGCCGAGCGGCGTGCGATGGAGACGGGATCGTCGACGGCCGGTCCTTCGATGTCGAAGTCGACGTACCGCAGGCCGTACTGCCTGACCACCGCGTCGTACTCCGTGAACAGGGCGTCCACCGACTCGCAGTTCTGGGCGAGCTCCCGGCCGCCCGCACCGCCGAAGGTGACCTTCACCTCCCCACCCGCGGCCCGGAGGGCATCGATGTTGTCCTTGGCCCATCCGGTGCGTGGATCGTAGGAGTTGAACCACATCGCCTTGCAGGTCGGTGAGGTGATCGCGCCCAGACTGAAGTTCTTCAGCCCGCTGTCCGAGGCCAGGGTGCTCAGACTCGGAGTGGGCCAGGCACCCATGTCCACGTACGGCGCGGTGGGCAGGGTCCGCGACGGGCTCGGATTCCCGGTGGTACCCCTGACCGGGTGGCTCAGGGCCGACGGGTTGCCCGCCAGGTCCCTCGCGAGCAGTTGGAACATATACGTGGTGTTGGGCCGGAGCCCGGTAACGCGGTGGGAGGTGACGCCGGTCAGGGTGGAGTGCCGGACGCCGTCGACGAAGATCTCGTAGTCCACCACCGGGCTGCGGTCGTCGACCGATGGCATCCAGGCGAGCGTGAGCGTCCCGCCCTCGACTGCGGCGACATGGACGCCGTAGGGAACCGTCGGGGGTGTGATGTCCGAGTCCTCTTCGCAGGGCCCGCCCTTGTTGACCACGCACCGCCCGGGCACACCGCTGCCTTGGGCCACCCATCCGAAGGTGGTGGAGGCCCCGGGGGCGAGCGAGCCGTTGTAGCCGGCGTCGCGGAAGCCGTATCGGCTCCCGTCTCGGGTGAGCCGGGCGTCCCAGTGGGTCGTGACGGTCGTGTTCACGGGCAGGGAGAAATCGACGGTCCAACCGTTCAACGCCGTACGGCTGCGATTCGTGATCGTGTACGTGCCCTGGTAGCCGCCCTCCCAGGAAGAGGTCTTGCGGAACTCCGCCGTCACCAGCACCAAGGGGCTGGTGGCGGAGGCCGGCGGGGCACCTAACAGGGTGAGGACTCCGAGGACGGAGACGACCAACGACGCCAATCGTCTTCGCATTGCTGCCTCCCAAACGGGGAACGAGCACAAGTCGTACCGGTCGGTGCGGCAGTTTGGTCTATACCAAAGCCGCTCGCCTTGACTACCGATCGCGGGCCACCGAGTCAAGAGCCCTGAACGCATCCTCGCCGTCCAGCCCGCCCCCGGAAGGCGTCGCTGGACCGTGTGGCCCCCAAGTGGTCCCCAAGACATGCGGAAAGGCGGTACCGGATTTCTCCGATACCGCCTACGACCTGCGAAAACGCTGGTCGGGACGACAGGATTTGAACCTGCGACCCCTTGACCCCCAGTCAAGTGCGCTACCAAGCTGCGCCACGTCCCGTTACCCGTCTGACCTGGGGTTTCCCCGGCCCGGCGGACGTGAGAACCATACCGTACTCGGGGCCGTGGGAACGAACCGGTTTCAGGGTGCGGCGGGTGGGGGCGGGGTGGCCAGGTCGGGGTGGGCGGCGAGGAGCTTGCGCGGGGCGGCCTGGCGCCAGGAGTCGAGCAGGATCTCGTACAACTCCGTCTCGTTCTCCAGTGCCGCGAGCCGGACCCGTAGCCAGGCGAAGTTGTCGTCGTGGCCCGGGCGCAGGAAGAACTTGTCGGGCTCGGCCGCGATCAGCTCCGCCCGGTCCTCTTTGGGGCATTTCACACCCATCGCCCGATCGTCGTCGTCGAGCGCGGCGAAGATCCGGCCGCCGCCGTCGAGGCGGAAGGTGGGCATGCCCCAGGCGAGCTTCTCCACGGCGCCGGGGAGGGAGAGCGCGATACGGCGGACGTCGTCGGCGGTGGCCATGGGACGACGGTACGACGGGGCACCGACAGCCGCCCGGCATATCACCCGGTGCGAGCGGCCCGGTACACGGCGTCGTGGAAGGGTGGGTCAGAGGAAGCCGTCCTCCCGGCGGTGGATCTCGTCCACCAGCTCGCCGGCCAGTGCCTTGATGTGTTCGAGGCCCGCCCGGCCCCACGGCCTCGGCTCGGTGTCGACGACGCAGATCGTGCCCAGGGCGATGCCCGTGCGGTCGATCAGCGGCGCGCCCAGGTAGGAGCGGATCCCGATCTCGTCGACGACCGGGTTCCCCGCGAACCGCGGATAGTCGCAGACGTCCTCCAGCACCAGGGCCTTGCGGCGCACCACCACATGGGGGCAGTAGCCGTGGTCCCGGGCGAGAACCCGGCCGGCCAGTCCCGCGGCGCCCGCCGCGGTGGCGGCCGTGGCGGCCAGGTCGCGGCCGGTGTGGGTGCCCGCCGGGGTGTGCAGTCCGGCGAAGAACTGCCGGTTCCCGTCGATGAAGTTGACGATGGAGTACGGGGCCGCGAAGACGTCGGCCAGCCGGTCGGCGAAGGCGTCGAAGCAGGTGTCCGGCCGGCCGCCGAAGCCGAGCGCGCGCAGCCGCCGGGAGCGTTCCGGGGCTTCCCGGTCGAGCGGGGTGAGCAGCAGGGTGCTGGTCGGTTCGTAGCTCACGAGAGGACTCCGCGGATCGACCGGGGGGCCGGGATAACGGCCGTGGTCAGCAGATACTGCACCAGGGTGACCAGGGCGCCGATGCCCGAGCTGGCGATCCTGGCGTCGCAGGGGACGACGGGCACATCGGGTTTGAGGTCCATGGCGATGCGTACCTCGTCGGGCTCGTACCGGAAGGCGCCGTCGAACTCGTTGACGGCGACGGCGAACCCGATACCCCGTGCCTCGAAGAAGTCGACGGCGGAGAAGGAGTCCTCCAGCCGCCGGGTGTCGGCGAGGACGACCGCGCCGAGCGCGCCCTCGCACAGTTCGTCCCACATGAACCAGAAGCGTTCCTGGCCCGGGGTGCCGAAAAGGTAGAGGACATGGCGTTCGTCGAGGGTGATGCGGCCGAAGTCCATGGCGACGGTCGTGGTGGTCTTGGACTCGACGCCGTCGAGGTGGTCGGTGGCCACCCCGGCCTGGCTGAGCAGTTCCTCCGTACTCAGCGGGTCGATCTCGCTCACGGCGCCGACGAAGGTGGTCTTGCCGACGCCGAAGCCGCCCGCGACAAGGATCTTCAACGCGGTGGGGAAGGGGTCGCGGCGCCCGGCCTCGTCCGGGTGCGGCGGTCGCTGCGGGGGGTACGGCGCCACGGGGGCGGGCCGGCCCGGCGGGCCGGCCGGCTCCCGTGGTCCGTCCGGTTCACAGCCGTCGTCGTAGGCCATCGAGCACTGCCTCCAGCAGGGAACGGTCGGTGGGGTTGTCGTAGTGGCTCGGCGCCCGCACGGTCACCGCGCCGCACTCCACCAGGTCGGAGACGACGACCTTGGTGACGGCGACGGGCAGGCGGAGATGGGCGGAGAGCTCGGCGACCGACAGGGGGCCGCGGCACAGGGTGACGGCGTGGGCGTGCTCGGGTCCGGCCCGGTCGCCGGGGGTCCCGGTGGCCATGACCAGGGTGAGGAGATCCAGGGCGGCCGTCGGGCGGGTCCGGCCGCCGCTGACGGTGTACGGGCGGATCAGCCGGCCCGCGGCGTCGTCCAGCAGCGGCCCTTCGAGGGGCAGGGGCACGGTCAGCGTCCCGGCGTACCGGCGGCACCGGCCACCGCGGCCCGCTGCCTGGCCGGGGTGGTGAGATAGGGCCGTACGCTCTTGACCAGCATCGCCATCTCGTAGCCGAGGACCGCGGCGTCGGCCTCCCGGCCGGCGAGTACCGCGATACAGGTAC
Source organism: Streptomyces sp. NPDC059248 (assembly GCF_042753905.1). Classification (NCBI taxonomy): domain Bacteria; kingdom Bacillati; phylum Actinomycetota; class Actinomycetes; order Kitasatosporales; family Streptomycetaceae; genus Streptomyces; species Streptomyces sp. NPDC059248. The sequence goes on from NZ_JBHYZV010000028.1 coordinate 72,916, forward strand.
CGGATCCGGCGGTGGAGACGAACAGCAGGGTGGAGTCGAGCTCCACCACCACCTGCCGGACCTCTCCCCCGTCGCCGAACCGCGCCCCGGCGCTGCGGCCGAGCGAGTAGAGGCCGGAGGCGAGCGCCGCCATGTGGTCGGCGGCGTCCGGGTCGAGGCCGTGGACGGACCTCACGAGCCCGTCGGAGGAGAGCAGGACCGCGTTCCGGGTGTACGGCACGCGCTGGACGAGGCCGCTGAGCAGCCAGTCGAGATCCGGGACGGGGCCGTTCGCCACATCGCTCGCCATGGTGCATCTACTCCTTGGTGGTGGTGTCGTGGCGCCACGGGTCGGCGGGCGCGCTGCCGGGGGCGTGCGAGGTGCTCGGGGTGGCCGGGGTGTGGGGGGTTGGTGGTACCGCGTGCGGCCGGTCGGGCCACTGCCGGGTCTCGGCGGCCTCGGCGGCCTCGGCGAGCGTGATGCCGCGTTGGAAGGCGGCCATCAGTCCGGGGTCGTGGACCGTGCTCTCGTCGGGCCTGCGGGGCGCGGGGGGCGTCCGCAGTTGGGGGACGAGGTGTTCCTGGACGCGGCGGCGGGGCAGCAGCGGCCGGTCGGGGGCGGTCGGCGCGGCATGGCGGGGCGCGCCCGCGAGGTGGGGTTCGTACGCCACCGGGGGGTGGGCCGGTTCGGCCGGGCGGGGGCGCGGAGTGGTGGGGGGTACGGCGGTGGTGGCCGGATTGGGCCTGCCCGGGTCGGCGGAGCGGATCGGCAGCGGGCCGGGCGGCTGCGGGGCCGGGTAGGCGGGCCGCCGGTCGCCGGAACCCTCGGCCCGGGCGGGGGCGGGTACGGCACCGGGCGGTACGGCTCCGGGGGGCGGCGCGGCCGGGGCCGTACGGGCGCGGCGGGTACGGCCGGAGGCGGCCGGGGCGAGGGCGCCGCTCGTCCCCAGTCCCTCGGGGTCGGTGCCGAGGAGTCCCCGGGGCAGGACGAGTACGGCCTGGACGCCGCCGTAGATGTTGTTCCGGAGGCGTACGGCGATGCCGTGGCGGCGGGCCAGGGCGGAGACGACGAACAGTCCGATACGCCCGTCCTGGAGGAGGTGGGCCACATCGACCTGGTCGGGGTCGGCCAGCAGGGCGTTCATCCCGGCCTGTTCGTCGGCGGGCATGCCGAGGCCGCGGTCCTCGACCTCGACGGCGAGCCCCGCCGTGACGTACTGGGCCCGGAGCAGGACCTGGGTGTGGGGGGCGGAGAAGAGTGTCGCGTTCTCCACGAGTTCGGCCAGGAGGTGGATGACGTCGGCGACGGCATGGCCCCTGAGGGTGCCGTCGACCGGCGGGACGAGCTTGACCCGGGGGTACTGCTCGACCTCGGCGATCGCGGAGCGCAGGACCTCGGTCATGGTGACGGGGTTGGACCACTGGCGGCGGGAGACCGCTCCGCCGAGCACGGCCAGGTTCTCGGCATGGCGGCGGATCCGGGTGGCGAGATGGTCGACGTGGAACAGGCCCTTGAGGAGTTCGGGGTCCTCCACCTCGTTCTCCAGCTCGTCGAGGAGCTGGATCTCCCGGTGGACGAGGGACTGGAGGCGCCGGGCGAGGTTGACGAAGACCTCGACCTTCTGTTCGTCGCCGGCGCTGCTGGAGAGCCTGGACGCCTGGACGACGGCGGCGACGGCGCTCTCGCGGAAGCGGACCAGTTCGCGGGCGAGCAGGTCCAGCTCGTCGCCGTCGGGCGGATCGGTCTTGTCCTGCGGGTCGCTCTCGTCGTGCGGATCGGTCTCGTCGTGCGGGTCGGGCGGGTCGTCCTCCGGTGGGTGGGCGGGCGGTGGGCCCTCGCCCCGCCGGATCCCCTCGACGACGGCCGCCAGCTCGGTCCGCTCCCGTTCGACGGTGCGGCGCAGCAGGGCGGTGCGGGAGAGGACCGTACCGGCCAGCCGGTCGGCACCGATGGCGGCGGCCGCGACGGAGGCCATGGCCAGGACGGCGGAGACACCGAGGACGGCCCACAGGGTGGCGGAGGGGCGGGGGCCGGTGGTCTGCACGGTGAAGGCGACCGCGGTGGCGCCGCTGAGGGCGGCGGTGAGGGCGGGGAGGACCGCCGTACGCAACAGCCTCGGACGCAGCCGGACCGCCGGGCGGGGCCTCCCCTGTCGCGCCGGACGGCCTCCGCCGGCCGGTGGTTCCGGCCGGTCGCCCTGCCTGCCGTGCCGCCCGCCGTCCTCGCGGCGGGCGGGCCGGGGGTCGGATGCGCGTAGTTCAGACATCGGTGGTCCTCGGTGCGTGGTTCCCCAGGGCCCGGCGTACCGCGTACTGGGTGCTTGTCCGGTGATCCGGTTCCGTGCCCCGGCCGTCGGCGGCCTTTCGCCACCTCAGGAAAGACACACGGTGTTGATCACCGGCGACACACGGTAGTCGTCGCGGTGTGCGGTGCGAGGGGCAGTTGCCGAACTTGCCCGGCCTTCGTCCCGCTCCGGGATGAGGGCTCGCACTCCAGCCCGATTCCGGCCCCGGGCGCGACGGGCGCGGCACCGGCGCGCGGGGCACGCACCGAGGGCGCGGGCGGCCGGATGCGCCCCGGGTGAGTACACGGACGGTGACCTCGTGGTGTGAGGACGTCCTCACACCACGAGGGCGGCTTCAGGCCGTGGGGGCGACCTCGGGGCTGTCGGCGCCCGCGGCGGGCGGGCGCCCGCCGGGGGCCGGGCTCCGTGCGGGATCGGGCGCGTCTGCCGTGACGGCGCCGGGACCGTCGGCGGGACACGCGGCGACGGGCCGCCACCACAGCTCCCCCGGCACGTCGGCGCCGGTCGGCTCGAAGGGCCGGCCGGGGACCGGCAGCGCGAGCCTGGCCCCGGTGAGGGCGGCGGCGGTCACGCTCCCCTCACCGGGCTCGGACCAGGGGTGCGGGGCCAGATTGAAGGTGCCCCAGTGGATGGGCAGCATGACGCCGACGGGCTCGCCCCCCTGGAGGTCGAGATGGGCGCGCAGCCCCTCCTCGGGAGTCATATGAATGTCCGGCCAGTGCTCCGAATATGCCCCGATTTGAATCATCGTGGCATCGAATGGCCCATGTTCCAGGCCGATGTCACGGAAACCGTGGAAATATCCCGTATCGCCGCTGTGGTAGATCCGGTGCTCCGCCCCGGCGACCACCCAGGACGCCCAGAGCGTGTGCTGCTGATTGCGCAGGCCGCGCCCGCAGAAGTGGCGGGCGGGTGTGGCGGTCAGCCGCAGCCCGGCGATCTCGGCCGACTCGTTCCAGTCCAGTTCGCGCAGCCGGGTGACCGGGACACCCCAGCGCTCCAGATGGGCGCCGACGCCGAGAGGCACCGCGAAGATCGTGTCGGTCGAGGCCAGGGCCTTGATCGTGGGCAGGTCGAGATGATCGTAGTGGTCGTGGGAGATCACCACGGCGTCCACGGGGCCGAGCGCGGCGAGCGGCAGCGGCACCGGATGCAGCCGCTTGGGCCCGGCGAAGGAGAAGGGGGAGCAGCGCTCGCCCCAGACGGGGTCGAAGAGGACCCGCCGCCCGTCGATCTCGGCGAGGACGCCGGAGTGCCCCATCCAGGTCAGCCGCAGCCCGGTCGCGGGCGGCCGCGCGAGATCGGCGGCGGTCGTGGGGTGCAGCGGGATCGGCCCGGCGGGGGCCCTGCGGACCCGCGCCTCCTTGTCGAAGTAGACCTTGGCCATCTCCATCATCGAGGCACCGGAGGGCCGGGTCCTGGCCCCCACGGGGTTGCGGAACGAGCCGTTCTCGAAGTGGGGCGAGCCGAGGATCCGCTCCAGCCGGGCTCCGGCGGGGTCCGCGCCGAACGCTTCGGGGCGCAGCGCGCGCAGCCGGGTTCGCAGCGTACGGGGTGAGCCGGCTCCGGACACGGCACCTCCTGATCTCGGGATCCTCATTCATTATTATGTGCCGGGCGACCGCGGCACGGCGTCCGAATCGGCCGCACGGGCGGCCCTTACGGGACCGGGAACGGTGAACGCGCTGGTGAGGCGGGTGCGGGCGTTCTCGACCGCTCCGCCGTCACCGAGGTGACGAACGTCGGCAGCGGGGTGCCGCCGCCATGCCGGTCACGGCCGGCCGCCCCGCGTCGGGCCGCGCCGCGCGTACGCCCCCGCGACCCCGTTCCGTCCCGCACTCCCCTACGCCCTCTCACCCTCTCACCCTCGCGCCCTGGCGCCGTGGCGCCGTGGCGCCGTGGCGCCGTGCCGTCGCGCCCTCGCGCCGTCGTGCCGTCGTGCCGTCGTGCCGTCGTGCCGTCGTGCGCCGACGATCACATTGACATCGGCCGGACGGGCTTTCGATACTGAACGACGGTTCAGTCGGATGGCTGTGCGGCCACCTCGCCGAACCGTGTGCCCCGGCCGACCCTCAGGAGCCATCGCCATGACCGATCACCCCTTCCTGTCGCTCACCTGGACCGATCCGGTGACGGGCCGACAGGGGCATCTCGTCATCGACCGGCTCGTCCGCGGGGTCGCCAGCGGCGGGCTGCGGATGCGGGCTGGCTGCACCCTGTCGGAGGTGGCGGGGCTGGCCCGGGGGATGACAATGAAGGAGGCGCTGCACTACGCCCCGGACGCCCCGGCGGGCGGATACATCCCGCTCGGCGGCGCGAAGGGCGGGGTGGACTGCGATCCGCGGGATCCGGCGGCGTACGGGGTTCTCGTCCGCTTCCTGCGGGCGGTACGTCCGTACGTGGAGACGATGTGGGCCACCGGGGAGGATCTCGGGCTCACCCAGGACACCGTGGACCGGGCGGCCCGTGAGGCGGGGCTCGTCTCCACGATCCAGTCCGTCTACCGGCTGCTCGACGACGAGACCGAGGCCCGGCGGCGGCTCGCGGCGGCCTTCGCCGTGGAGGTCGACGGCATCGGTCTCGACGAGCTGGCGGGCGGCTGCGGGGTCGCCGAGGCCGTATTGACCGCCCTGGACCGGACGGGGAAACCGCACGCGGGGACGCGGGTCTCGCTCCAGGGCCTGGGCACGATGGGCGGGGCGACGGCCCGCTTCCTGTCCCGCGCGGGGCTGCTGATCGTCGCGGTCGCCGATGTGAAGGGCACCATCGCCAATCCGCGGGGGCTCGACGTGGACGCCCTCCTGGCGGCCCGGGACGGGCACGGAGCCGTCGACCGCGCCGCGCTCCGCCCGGAGGACACCGAACTGCCGGGCGACGCCTGGCTGTCGGCCCGGGCCGAGGTACTCGTACCGGCGGCGGTGTCGTACGCGATCGACACGGACGACGCGGCCCTGATCGGGGCCCGCTGGGTCGTCGAGGCCGCCAATATGCCGGTCCTGCCGGACGCGGAGGCGCTGCTGGCCCGGCGCGGGGTGACCGTCCTGCCGGACGTGGTGGTCAACTCCGGGACGAACGCCTGGTGGTGGTGGACCCTCTTCGGAGACATCGGGGCCGACGCCGACGAGGCGTTCGCACGGCTCCGCGGCTCGATGCGGGACCTGGTGGGCGCGATGCTCACCAGGGCCGAAGCTGACGGTACGACACCCCGCGCGGCGGCCCACGCGATCGTCGCGGAACGGCTGCCGCTGATCGCGGAACGCTTCGGGGAATCCGGCTGACGGCGAGCGGGCCCGCCCCGCGCGGACCGGCTCCGGCCACGGACACGGCACGGCCCGTGGCCGGAGCCCGACCACCGCCCCGGCCCGGTCAAGATCCGCTGTGTAGGGTGAACGCGTGGCTAGAGTCCGGCTGAGCGTGGCGCAGCGGCGTGAGGACCTCCTCAACGCCGCGGTCGAGCAGATCCAGCTGCGGGGCGTCGCGGAGGTGCGGATCGCCGATATCGCCGCGGTCCTCGGGGTGAGCAACGCCCTGGTGCTGTACCACTTCTCCACCAAGGAGAAGCTGGTCGCGGCAGCCTTCACCCACGCCGCCGACGCCGACCTCGCCCATCTGCGGAAACTGCTGGGCCGCAGGACGACGGCCGTACGGCGGCTGCGCGCCGCGGTGCGCTGGTACGCGCCCACGGGGACCGCCAAGGGCTGGCGGCTCTGGATCGAGGGCTGGGCGGCCTCGCTCCGTGAGCCCGCCCTGCGGGAGGTCGCCCGCGATCTCGACCAGCAGTGGAAGGCCGCGCTCACGGAGGTCATCGCCGAAGGGGCCGCCGCGGGCGAGTTCCCCTGCCCCGACCCGGCGGCGGCCGCCTGGCGGCTGACGGCCTTTCTGGACGGCCTCGCCGTCCAGATGACCTCGTACGCCGGAACGCTCTCCCGCGCCGCCATGCTGGCCTGGACCGACGAGGCGCTCGCCCGTGAACTGGGCCTGGAGCGCGAGGAACTGACCGCGGCGCTCCGCTGACGGCCTTACGCGCGACGACTGTGCGCGTGACGGACTTCCGAAGACGACACAGGGGTTGTCATGCTCTTGACAGCAGCCCCGACAGTAGGGCTTGAGCGATCGCTCAAATCCCGCTACCGTCCTTTTGAGCAGTCGCTCAAAAGATGCCGCGGCGAGGGGGAACGGTCATGGGCCTCTACATCGAGACACTGATCCGGACCGATATGGAAACGCTCTGGGAGCGCACCCAGGAGCCGGATCAGCACCGGCGCTGGGACGCGCGGTTCACCGAGATCGACCTTCTGCCCGGCGTCCCGGACACCCCCCGGCGATTCCGGTACGCCACCCGGCTGCTGCCCCTCCTCACCGTGAGCGGTACCGGTGTGAGCGCCGGTGAGCGGCGACGGCCCGACGGCGGACGGGTGTCGGCGCTGCGGTTCGCGTCCCGCCACCCGCTCTCCCCGATCCGGGAGGGCAGCGGGTACTGGCGCTACATCCCGGCACCGGACGGGATCCGCTTCCTCACCGGCTACGACTACCGGCCTCCCGGGGGCCGGTTCGGCGCGGCCGTCGACCGGCTGGTGGTCCGGCCACTGCTCGGCTGGGCCACCGCCTGGTCCTTCGACCGGCTCCGGATCTGGTGCGAGCGGGGCACAGGACCCGGGCGCGCGCTGGCGCACACCGTCGCCGACGTCCTCGCCCGGGTCGGCGCCGTCGCGCTCACGGCCGCGGTCGCCGGGCCCTTCGCCCTGCCTGCCGTCGTCGCCGCCGTCATCCTGCTGCCGCCGCTGCCCGGCACCCCGGCGGCCCGCCGCTGTCTCCGCACACCGCGCGACCCGGCCCGTAAGCCCGCCCTGCTCACCGCATTGGAACGCCATGACCTCGATCTTCCGCGCCGCCATGGGCGACGACGCCTTCGACCGGCTCCATCCCGCACTGCGCCGCCGCTTCTCCGTCGGTCTCACCGGGGGCGAGGCCTGTACCGGCCGGGGTGTGATGGACCGGATCTGGCACGGTGACTCCCCACTCGCCGCACCCCTGCTGAAACCCTTCCTCGCCTTGGGCGCGAGCCGTCACATCCTGCTGCCCCGCGCCGGGCGCCTGATCCCGTTCGTCATCGAGAACGTGCCGTACCGCGATTCCTTCGGCCGTGAGACCGTCACCTTCGTCCGCACCTTCGCCTTCCCCGGCGGGCCCCGGCGCTTCGACGCGACGATGGTCCTCGACCCGCGCGGCGACCGGGTCCTCGACTATCTCGGCACCCATCAGCACCTCGCCTCCGAACTCCATCCGAGCGTCGAGCCCGACGGATCCCTGCTGATCCGTTCGGGGATACACCGGTTCCGCGAGGGGCCGGTGGACGTCCGGGTGCCGGAACTGATCGGCGGCGACGCCGAGGTACGGGAGTCGTACGACGACGCCACGGGCCGCTTCCGGATCCGGGTCCGGGTGACCAACCGGCGGTTCGGGCCGCTCTTCGGCTACGAGGGGTCGTTCACCGCCACCTACCGGGACATAGGCTCGTGCGGGGTGCGCGCCGGACTGCGCCCGGTACGCGAGGAGATACGGGCGTGAGCCAGGAGACCAGGCTGAAGCTGCTCGAAGGGGCCCTGCGCACCCTCACGGAACACGGCATCGCCAAGGCGTCGGCCCGGAACATCGCCGCCGCCGCGGGGGTCAACCAGGCGCTGGTCTTCTACCACTTCGGTTCGGTGGACGATCTGCTGGCGGAGGCGTGCCGCCACGGCGCCCGGGAGCGCGTCGAGCGCTACCGGCCGCGGCTGGAGTCCGTCGGCTCCCTCGCCGAGCTGCTGGCCTTCGGCCGCGAGATGCACCGGGAGGAGCGGGAGAACGGCAGTGTCACCGCCCTCGCCCAGCTGCTCGCCGGGGCCCAGACCCAGCCCCGGCTCGGTCCCGCGACCACGGCCGGTCTTGAACTGTGGATAGCGGAGATCGAGAAGGTGCTCGTACGGGTCCTGCGGGACACCCCGCTCGGCGAGTTCACCGACCCGCCCGGGCTGGCCCGGGCGGTCTCCGCCGCCTTCATCGGCCTGGAGCTGTACGAGGGCGTCGACCCCGACGGCGCGGGCCGGGCCCTCGACGCGCTGGAGCGGCTCGGGGAACTGGCCGCCGTCCTCGACGAGCTGGGCCCGCTGGGCCAGCGCGCGGTACGCCACCGGCTCCGGCGGCACACCTCCGGCTGACGCCCGGCCCGCCCGGCGGCGGCGGGCCGTGTCCCGATCCCGTGCCTCAGGTCTGGCGCAGCGGCACGTACTCCCCCTCCTCCAGACCGAAGGTCCAGGCCACGCCCGCCTTGGCGGTGGAGGTGCCGGGTGGCACCCGCAGCCAGTACGTTTTGGTGGTGCCGTCCGGCTCGGGGGTGCTGTTGAGCACCTCGACCATGACCACGTCCTCGTCACCCGTCATCGGGATCCGCCAGAGCGTGCCGGTCTCGTCCCGGTGCACGGGCTCGGCGCCCGACTCGGCGAGATAGCGGTCGTACCCGTAGAACTCCAGCATCACGCGGCGCAGTTCGGCGTTCTCCTCGTCCCGTATCCGGGCCGGGTCGAGCGACGTCAGCTCGTCGAGGAAGGCGGCGGGCACCGGCATACCGCGCCAGGCGTGCAGGGCGAAGCCGTCGGGGAAGAGCAGGGCGGGGCCCGCGCCGTGGTCGAGCCGCCCGGCCTCGTCGCGATGGAGTTCGACGGGGCGCTCGCAGATCACCACGGCGTTCTCGTACGGCCACCACCAGCCGGCGGCGACGGCGATGTCCGCGAGGGGCCGGAGCCGGTCGCTGCGGCCGTCGAAGGCGGCGAGCCAGGCGGCGTCGTGCTGCCCGAGGACCGCGTCGAGGAGCACCTGGCGCAGTTCGGTCTCCAGATCGCGGGCCGCCTGCTCGGGGGTGATCGCGTCGCCGTCGCCGTCCCGGTCGGCGAGGACGGCCTGTGCCACGAGCTGTTCCAGCACTCCGGCCCGGATGCGATCGGCGAGGGCCCGGGTGGTGTCCCAGAGCCGGGCGCCCGTCGCGCTCCACAGCTCGGTCCAGCCCCCGGGGCCCAGTTCGCCGTGGACCCGGCGGCGCTCGTCCGCCCAGGGGCGGGTGCGGACCCGGTCCCGGACGGAGGGACCGGGCTCGGCGCCGATGGTCCGCAACAGGGTCACCGCCTCCCGCGGCGATCCCACCCAGATGATCCGCTCGGGCGCGGTCAGCCCGGCTTCGCGGTAGGCCCGGCGCACGCCGTCCTCGGCCGCGGCCCGGTCCGCCGGTCCGGTCGCCGCCGCGACCGCCCGCCACTTGCCCATGGTGTCGACGTCCTCGACCTGAAGCATCGGTCTCTCCCCGCCCCTGTCGCCCGGCCCTGGCCCGGGACTCTCGTTGGTTCCGCTGTTTCCGAACTGCTGTCGTGCTGTGATGCCGTCTCGCTGTCGTGCTGTCGTGCTGTGTCCCGTGTGTCGTGGTGTGCCGTCGTGCCGTGCCGCGCGGTCAGTCCGCGACGATGCGCACCGAGCCCGGCAGATATTCGCGCTGCCGGATCACCCGGTACCAGCCGCGGGGGAGGTCGATGGCGGCGTGCTCCTCGTGGACGACCTTTCCGCCCTTGGGCAGATGGAGCACGAGCGGACCGAAAGGACCCGGCTCCCGGACCAGCCGGCCGGCTCCGAGCACGGCGTGGGCGTGGCCCGTGACCTCGCCCAGCGCGAGCACCATCCGCCCGCGGGAGTCCCGCGGTTCGGCCGGGGCGTCGCCGAGATGCCCCGGAACGGCCTCCTCGGCGACGGGCGCGATCAGTACGTCTCCCTGCCGGAACATGGCTCTCCCCTCGTCGTTCGGCGCCGACTGCGGCGAACTGGGAGAAACGCTAAGGGGAGGGTCTGACAATCGGCCCCGGTCCCGGATCCGCCCGGGGGACCGAAGGACGGTGGTCCCACCCCGGGTCGAACGGTTGTCAGTGGGGCTTGGTAGAACTTCTCCCCATCGAACCGATCACCCGATCGACCACCCTCGGTGTCTGGAGTTCTTCCATGAGCGATTTGCAGGAGTTGTACGGCCTGCCCGTCTTCGACTTCCCCGACACGGGCACCGAGGTCGAACTGCCGCCGACCGAGTCGGTGGCCTGGCGGATCGCCGTGGAGAGCTACGAAAGCGAGGTGGCGTGGGAGGCGGAGTTCGCCCGGTTCCTGACCGTGGTCGACCCGTCCCTCGTCCGCGCCCTGATCGTCGGCGCCTGGTCGGACGCGTACGAGAACGGTCCTGAGCCGGCCGTGGAGGCGCTCGTCGGCGCCGCCGGCCGGTTCCCGACGCTGCGGTCGCTCTTCGTCGGCGACATCTCGTCCGACGAGTGCGAGATCTCGTGGATCAACCAAGGGTCGCTCTCACCCCTGCTGAAGGCGTTCCCGGGTCTTGAGGAGTTCGGGGCGCGCGGCGGTCAGGAGCTGCGGATCGAGCCCGTCCGGCACGAGCGGCTGCGGACGCTGCTGATCGAGACCGGTGGCCTCGACGTCCAGGTGGTACGGGACGTCGCCGCCTCGGACTTCCCGGCGCTGGAGGTGCTCGACCTCTGGCTGGGGACGTCCGGGTACGGGGCGACGTCCGCGGTGGAGGACCTGGAACCGTTCCTGACCGGGGTCCGGCTGCCGAAGCTGCGGCATCTGGCCCTGCGCAACAGCGATTTGCAGGACCAGATCGCGGCGGCGGTGGCGGGCGCGCCCGTGGTCGCCCGGCTGGAGGTGCTCGATCTGTCGATGGGCACCCTCAGCGACGAAGGCGCCCAGGCGCTGCTGGAGGGGCAGCCGCTGACGCACCTGAAGAAGCTCGACCTCAACCACCACTATCTGTCCAAGACCATGGCGGAGCGGCTGCGTGCCGCCCTGGAGGGCGCGGGCGTGGAGGTGGATCTCGAGGACGCCCTGTTCGACGAGTGGGACCAGGACGGCGACTGGGACGACCGCTACGTCTCCGTGGGCGAATGACGCCATGAACGCGACGACGTCCGCCCGGCCGCCCCGGCTCGCGGTGGTCGCCCACGCGGAGAGCCGCCGGGCGGACCTCTTCGCGGCGGCGGCCGCGGCCGCCGGACTGCCGCCGGTGCGGGTGGTGCCCTGGATCCTGGTCCTGCGCGGCGTGGCGGAGTTCCGCCCTGGCGAGTGGGTGCGGATCGACTCGCCGGGCGAGGACCGGGGGGTGGACTGGCTGCTGCGCGGCGGTGACGATCCGGCCCGGGTGGAGGGGTCGGGCCGCTGGTACGGGCGGTTCGTCGCCGCGGCGCGCGAGGTGTCGGCGGCCGTGGCGGCGGCCGGCGGCGTATCGCTGGACGATCCGGCGGAGCTGGCCGTCCTGTTCGACAAGCGGCTCTGCCACGGGTTGCTGCGGGCGGCGGGGGTGCCGGTGCCCGAGTCCCCGACGTCGGGGACTCAGGCGCCGCCGGTCCGCGGCTGGGACGACGTCCGGGCCCTGGCCCGGGACGCCGGTATGGACCGGGTGTTCGTGAAGCTCGCGCACGGCTCGTCGGCCTCGGGAGTACTCGCGGTCCAGACGGCGGGCGGGGGCAGGATCCGGGCTACGACGTCCGTCGAGCGCGACGAGCGGGGCCGCCTCTTCAACTCGCTCCGGGTGCGGCACTACACCGACGAGGCCGAGGTGGCCGCGATCGTGGACACCCTGGCGCCGGACGGGCTGCATATCGAGCGGTGGCTGCCGAAGGCGTCGCAGGACCGGCGGAGCGCCGATCTGCGGGTGGTCGTCACCGAGGGCCGGGCCACCCACGCGGTGTTGCGGACCAGCCGCTCCCCCATGACCAATCTCCATCTGGGCGGGGCCCGCGGCGATCTGGCGGCGGCCCGGTCGGCGATCGAACGCGCGGGCGGCGACTGGGGCGGGGCGCTGGCGATCTGCGAGCGGGCTGCGGCCCTCTTCCCCTCGGCGCTCCGGGTCGGTGTCGACCTGCTGCCGCTGCGTGGCTGGCGCCGGTTCGCCGTCGGGGAGGTGAACGCCTTCGGGGATCTGCTGCCGGGCCTCATGGGGCTGCCGGGCGGCGGCGCCGAAGGGCTCGACACCTATGGGGCGCAGATCGCCGCCGTACGGGCACGGGCCGCGCGCGCCGTCCCGGCGGGAACCGCCCGTACCGGACCGCCGTCGGCGGCGGTCGCACCACCGAGCACAGCACCGAGCACAGCACCGAGAGCGGGGAACGAACGTGCCACAGGCTGACTCCGCCGGCTTCACCGACACGGCCGCGGCCACCGGACCGCTCCCGCCGGCCGTTCCGGCCGTCCCGGCCGGGGAGCCCGGTTCCGGCGGGTCCGGGGAGCCGGATATGAACGAGGTCGTCGGGCGGGACGATCTGCTGTTGGTGACCCTCGACACCCTGCGGTACGACGTGGCCGAGGAGTTGGCGGCGGCGGGCCGGATCCCGCATCTGGCCCGGTATCTGCCCGGGGGCCGCTGGGAGCGCCGGCACGCGCCCGGCAGCTTCACCTACGCCTCCCACCAGGCGATGTTCGCCGGGTTCCTGCCCACTCCCGCGGTCCCGGGTCCGCATCCCCGGCTCTTCGCCGCCCGTTTCGCGGGCAGTGAGACGACAGCCGGGGGCACCTATGTCTTCGACACACCCGATCTGGTGTCGGGGCTGGCCGCCGCGGGTTACCGCACGGTGTGCGTGGGCGGGGTCGGGTTCTTCAACCGTCAGGGGCCGCTGGGTTCCGTCCTGCCCGGTCTGTTCCAGGAGAGCCACTGGGAGCCGGAGTTCGGGGTGGCGTCCCCGACGTCCTTCGCGTCGCAGGTCGACCGGGTCGAGGAGATCGTCGCCGGGCTCCCCCGCGCCCGGCGCCTCTTCCTCTTTGTCAACGTCCCGTCGCTGCACCAGCCGAACTGGTTCCATCTGCCGGGCGCCACCCGGGAGGCCGGAGACTCCCGCGCCACCCACGCGGCGGCCCTCGAGTACGTCGACCGGCACATCGGGCGGCTGTTCGCCGCCGCCGCGAGCCGCCGCCGCTGCTTCGCGATCGTCTGCTCCGACCACGGCACCACCTACGGCGACGACGGGTACACGGGGCACCGGCTGGGTCACGAGGCCGTGTGGACCGTGCCGTACGCCCACTTCTTCCTGGAGCCCCCGGCCCGCCCGGCCGCTCTCCCCGCCCCGCTGGAGACCGCCGTATGACCACCGAACCGCCCGAGCGCCCCCGTCCGTACCTGCATTACGTCTACGCGTATCCGCACAAGACGGCCTACCGTCCGCTGGGCGACGACCGCCCCGGTCTCGGGGCCCTGTGGGCGGGGGAACGCAAGGACGCCCTCTCCCTCTACCTCCACATACCGTTCTGCGAGATCCGCTGCGGTTTCTGCAATCTCTTCACCCGGATCGGCGCGCCCGACGAGCTGACGACCCGCTATCTCGACGCCCTCGACCGGCAGGCGACGGCGGTCCGGGACGCGCTCGGCGACGACGGTCCCGTCCGGTTCGCCGCCGCGGCGTTCGGCGGCGGCACCCCGACCTTCCTGACCGCCGACGAGCTGGAGCGGCTCTGCGACATCGCCGAGAAGCGGATGGGCGCCGATCTCACGGCGATACCGCTCTCGGTGGAGTCCTCGCCGTCGACGGCCACCGCCGACCGGCTCGCGGTACTCGCCGCCCGGGGCACGACCCGGCTGAGCGTCGGGGTGCAGAGCTTCGTCGCCGAGGAGGCCAGGGCCGCGGTCCGCCCCCAGCGGACCGCGGAGGTCGAGGCGGCGCTGGGCCGGATCCGGGACAGCCGGATCCCCGTCCTCAATATCGATCTGATCTACGGCATCGGCGGCCAGACCGCCCGCAGCTGGCGCTACTCCCTCGACGCGGCCCTCGCCTGGCGCCCGGAGGAGCTGTATCTGTATCCGCTGTACGTCCGGCCGCTCACCGGTCTCGACCGGCGGGCCCGGGAGAGCGACCGGGAGTGGGACGCCCGGCGTCTTGCGCTCTACCGGCAGGGGCGGGACCATCTCCTCACCCACGGCTACGAGCAGGTGTCGATGCGGATGTTCCGGCGCACCGACGCCCCGGGCGCGGGTGCGGCGCGCGGCCCCGACGACTACGCCTGCCAGACGGACGGCATGATCGGCCTGGGCTGCGGCGCCCGTTCCTACACCTCCCGGCTGCACTACTCCTTCGACTACGCGGTGGGCGCGTCCGAGGTGCGGGGCATCATCGACGACTACACCCGCACCGAGGACTTCGGCCGGGCCGAGGTCGGTTTCGCGATGGACCCGCGGGAGTCCCGCAGACGCCATCTGCTCCAGTCGCTGCTGCAGGCCCGGGGCCTGGCCGTGGCGGAGTACCGGGAGCGCTTCGGCCGTGATCCGGGGGACGACTTCGGTCCCGAGCTGGCCCGGTTCACGGCCCTCGGCTGGCTGGACCCGGCCGCGCCCGGGGGGCTGCTGCGGCTGAGCCCCGAGGGGCTCGCGCACTCGGACGCGCTGGGCCCCGAGCTGTTCTCCCCCGCGGTACGGGCCCGGATGACCGCGTACGAGCCGAAGTGAGTCCGCCGATATGGATCTGACCCTGCTGTACCGGGGGCCGCTGGCCTCCTGCGACTACGACTGTCCTTACTGCCCGTTCGCCAAGCGCCGGGACACCCCGGAGCTGCTACGGGCCGACCGGGCCGCGCTGGAACGTTTCTCCACCTGGGCGGCCGAACAGACCGGGGACCGGCTCTCGGTCCTCTTCACCCCCTGGGGCGAGGGCCTCGTCCGGTCCTGGTACCGGCGGACCCTGGTGGAGCTGTCCCGGCTGCCGCACATCCGCCGGGTGGCGATCCAGACCAATCTCAGCTGCCGTACGGAGTGGCTGGCCGACGCCGACCCCGCGAAACTCGCGCTCTGGTGCACGTACCACCCCGGCGAGACGCCGTACGACCGCTTCCTCGCCAAGGCGGGCGAACTGGCGGACCGGGGCATCCGGTTCAGTGTGGGGATCGTGGGCCTGCCCGAGCACCAGGAGCACGCCCTGCGGCTGCGCGCCGATCTGCCGGAGCGGGTCTATCTGTGGGTGAACGCGGCGGAGGGCCGGACCTACGAGGACGCCGAGGCCGACGCGTGGACGGCGATCGACCCGCTGTTCCCGTACAGCCGCCGTCCGCACCGCTCGGCGGGACTGCCCTGCCGTACGGGCGAGTCGGTGATCTCCGTCGACGGCGACGGGACGGTCCGGCGCTGTCATTTCGTCCGCGCCGAGCTGGGCAATCTCTACGACGGCTCCTACCGCGCGGCGCTGCGCCCCCGGGCCTGCCCGCTGGCGGTCTGCGACTGCCATATCGGCTATGTCCATCTGGAAACGCTGCCGCTGTACGACGTCTTCGCCGGTGGCGTCCTGGAGCGGATCCCGGCAGCGGGCGGCATCGCCGGCAGCGGCATCGGATGACCCGGGGCCGGGATCAGGCCCGCCGGGACATCCACCACCCACCACCCGGCCGAAAAATCCGATAAGCCAGACATCGCATATTAAGACGTTCCGTGATTTCCGGCCATGTTCCGATCATGGACCGGGCGCCCGGCGACCCGGCCTCACCGCAAGATCTTCACGAATGTGACGCCGCTACGGAGAAATCTTCATCCCCGCCGGTCGCCCCACCCGCCGCCGGAAGCCGGGAAACACCCGCTGCAACGCGATGGCCTGCGAAGACATGACCCAATGGCAGCCAACCGGGAGATGCGCACTTCTGCGATCTTCACAGCCCGGGTAGTCATGGCCGCGGCGGTCCCGGAACACCCCGGGGGGCCGCCCTCCACTCAGCCACCGGAGGTCCTTTCGTCATGTCCAGATTCACTCGCCGCCAGGTCATCGGCGCCGCGGCAGGCGCCGCCGCCGGTACGGCGCTCGTCGGCGTCGCGACCGCGAACGCCGACAGCTCGCCGGGCAAGCACACCGCGCACACCCCCGCCGCCGCCGACGGGCCCGCGCCCTTCGACGAGGTCTTCCACGGCCGCCGTATCCAGGGGCTGCCCGCCGAGGGCCACGCCGCCCGCTCCCACTCCGGCCACGGCACCTTCACCGTGCTCATAGACGGCCGCGAACTCCATGTCATGGAGCACGGCAAGTTCGGCTGGAGCAGCGCCGTCAACCACTACTCCCGGTTCCCGACCCCGCTCGAGGCAGCGCGGACCGCGGTCGACACCTTGAAGGGCGCCCACCTCGTGCCTTTCAACCCCACCGTCTGAGCCGGGAGCCCGCGATATGACCGTACGGAAGAACCAGGCGAACCTCACGGCCGCCGAGAAGAAGAAGTTCACCGACGCCGTGCTGGAGGTGAAGCGGATCGGCGTGTACGACCAGTTCGTCGAGGCCCACCGGCTCCGCTTCGCCCTCGACATGAACACCATGATCTACGTGGGCCACTTCGGCCCTTCGTTCCTGCCGTGGCACCGCAAGTACCTCATCGACTTCGAGAACGAGCTCCAGAAGATCGACCCGTCCGTGTCGATCCCCTACTGGGACTGGACGGCCGACAACACGCCCACCTCGTCGCTGTGGGCGCCGGACTTCCTCGGCGGCACCGGACGCGCCCTCGACCAGCAGGTCATGGACGGCCCCTTCGCCTACTCCGGGGGCAAGTGGAACATCACCGTCGGGGTCGATACCGGGGTCTTCCTCAAGCGCGACCTCGGCTCCTGGGTACCGACCCTGCCGCCCCGGTCCGATGTCGACGCGGCCCTGGCCCTGACCACGTACGACTCGGCGCCGTTCGCCAGCGGTTCGGCCGGCTTCCGCTCCCGGCTGGAGGGCTCGGACGGCTATCGGGCCATGCACAACCGAGTCCACACCTGGGTCTGGGGACACATGGAGGGCGCCACCTCCCCGAACGACCCGGTGTTCTGGCTGCACCACTCGTTCGTCGACAAGCTCTGGGCCGACTGGCACGCGCTCCACCCGACCAGCGCCGAGTACCTGCCCAACGGGAACACGCCCGATGTGATCGACCTCAACGACAACATGCCGCCGTGGACCAACACCACGCCGCAGAGCCTGCTGGACCACACCCAGTGGTACACGTACGCCTGACCGGTGAACCGCACGGCCGGATGACCGGGCGACCGGATAGCCGAATAGCCGAATGACCGGGTCCGCGGGCCCGCCCCCGCAACGGGCGGGCCCGCGGCCCCGGGGTCACAGCGGCAGCAGATCGGGGCGCTTCGCCGCCACATGGTCTCCGGAGCTCTCGCCGCGCAGCCGGCGGCCGATCCACGGCACCAGATACTCACGGGCCCACTGGATGTCGTCGCGCCGCACCTCCAGCGTGCCCCGGACCGGGACCGGCGGCCACGGCTGGTCGGGGTCGGCGGGCACATCGAGCCCCAGGACCTGGGCCGCCCGCAGGGCGATCCGGGTATGCCCCTCCGGCGACAGATGCAGCCGGTCGGCGTCCCAGGCCCGGCGGTCCTGCACCGACCGGAGCGACCACAGGTCGAGCACCGGGCAGTCGTACCGGTCGGCGATGGCCCGGACATGGGCCGTATATGTGGCGATCTTCCCGCGCAGATGGCGGAGTACCGGCACGTCGCGGGTGTCGAACCCGGTGGTGACCAGCACCGTGCCGACGGCCCCGGCCAGTTCGGCGACGGCCCGTTCGAACCGTTCCGCCACATCGTCCGGGTCGCTGCCCGGACGGATGATGTCATTGCCCCCGGCGCAGAACGACACCAGGTCCGGGGCGAGTTCCTTCGCCCTCGGCACCTGCTCCTCGACGATCTGGTCGAGCAGCCGGCCGCGCACGGCGAGATTGGCGTACCGGAAGGTGTGTTCCGGTCTGCGGTCGGCGAGCAGGACCGCGAACCGGTCCGCCCATCCGACGTACGTCCCACCGGGTCCGGGGTCTCCCACGCCCTCGGTGAAACTGTCACCGATCGCCGCGTACGACCCGATCCCGCCGGTCATCGCTGTTCTCGAATCGTCTGCCACGGCAACCATCCTCTCCCCGCGGATGTGACCTACGCGACCGTAGGGAGGGGTTGACGGGCCGTGATCTATCACACCGTGATCGCGCGATCGGGCGGGAATACGACGCGTCCCCCGCGACACCGGAG